>JAJFIG010000165.1 GCA_021775195.1 Rhodospirillales bacterium
GCCGCCGCCCTGGCCGAGGCCCACAACGTCATGGTCGTTCCCCACAATCCGCTGTCACCGGTCGGCCTTGCCGCATGTCTACAGATCGATGCGTCAATTCCCAACTTTGCGGTCCAGGAATACACCACCGGGTTCGAGGCCGGGGTCATGGTCTCCGGCGAGAAGCACCTTGGCCACGACATCGTCGATGAGGTGCCGGTCCCTGTTGGCGGGTTCGTCGACATCCCGACCCGGCCGGGCATCGGAATCGATCTCGTCGACGACCCCGCCGCGGTTCGCCCGCCGTTCTCCAAACCCGTCGTCATGCGCCTGCACAAGGACGGGTTTCCGGTCGATCAATAAGGCGCCGTCCTCACCGGTCCGGCGGCGTCCAGGCGGCGTCCTCGTCCAGGGGATAGACCGGCCTCGGCAGGCCTTTCCATTGGAAGCGCTCCAGCACCGGCGCCGTCAGCCCAGCGGTATCCACCTCGTAGACGTTCTCGGGCGGGAACCAGGGCTCGAACCCGGCCCGGAAATGGCCCCGGGATTTCACCGTCACCGTTCGCGCCCGGGCGATGTCGAGGCCGAAAGCCTCGAAGAACATGGGGTCCGCCGTCTGGTGGCGCTGGGTGATGACGATGACCGTGATCCCGTCGTCGCCGCCGATCCGCAGCGCCGCTGACGGCCCCAGTTCCATCGCCCGCCCCGCCGCCATGCCCAGGCGCCCGACGATGGAGCCATCGATGAGCTTCAGCACCCGCGCCGGGGCCTCGAAGCGCTTGGCGAACTCGGTCTCAACCGTGCGGTTGAAGACGGCCTCGAATTCCGCCCCTTCGCCCCGCTCGTGGGCCTCCGCCGCCAGGGCCGCGTCGACGTAGGATCCCATGAACACCTTCCGCGCCCCGGCCTCGACCAGGGCCTTCAGCAGCCACGTCGTGTTGCCGCCGCCGCCGCCGCCCGGGTTGTCGCCGGAATCGGAAAAAATCACCGCCGGCAGGCTGTCGTCGTCGGCGACCTTGATGGCCAGGCCGACGGCGTCCTCCAGGGGCGTCAGTCGGCGCCGGAACCGCTCCCGGTCGGCCCAGCCCTTGGCTGCGATCTCCAGCGCCAGGCTTTGTGCCGGCGCCAGGTCGTCGCGCCCGGTGACCACGACCGCGACGCCGTTCTTGGGCGTGTCCCCGAAGACGAAGCCGCCGAAGACCGAGACGTTGAGGATCGCGCCCCCCAGCTCCCGCTGGCGCCGCTGGCCAAAGTCGATCATGTCGGCGTAGGGGCCTTCGCGGGTCAGCAGGGTGACGCTGGCCGGGGTCAGGGGCAGGCGGATGAAGGCCGCCTTGGGCCGAGCGCCGGCGAGGATGGTGCGCACCGTGAACGCCGCCTCCTCGCCCCGCTGCATCATGTCCACGTGGGGGTTGGTCAGATAGCCGATCAGCACGTCGGCGCTCTCCACCATGGACTCCGATATGTTGGCGTGGAGGTCGTGGGTCGCCACGATTGTCGTTTCCGGTCCCACGGCCTCTCGGATACGCCGGACCAGGGTCCCGTCGGGATCGTGATCGCTCACCGCCGTCATCGCCCCATGATTGGCGACGTAGACGGCGTCCACCGGTCCCGCTGCCGCCAGGGCCGCGATGATGGCCTCCGCCGTCCGCCCGAAGAAGCCGTCGTCCACGGGTCCTGCCGGCTGGCAGCCGGTCAGCACCGTCGGCACCGGTTCCCATGGCCCGGTGGCATTCATGGCCCCGATGAAGGCGGTCATCTCCAGGGGCATCACCGAATGGGTCTTGGCTCCTTCGTCGACGATGGCCTGGCCTTCCAGGTAGTAGCGCGAGCGGAAATCCGCCTCCGTCGCCACCGGCGCGAAGGCGTTGCTTTCCAGAATGATGCCCGCCAGGGCGACCCTGGGCGTCGTCGGGGTTGTCATCGGTGTACTCTCTCCGTCGGTGAAGCCGGTGGACCGGGCTAACGTCTGTACGGGGCCGCGATCCCGGTGATACTCTCATGCTCTCCGGCGACCAACAACCACGGGAAACACCGCTCCATGGCACAGGACACCAGGGACAACTACGCCATCGAACTCACCGCGCCCGACATCTCCGCCTACCGCGAGGGCAATACCGGCGTCGAGTACGTCACAACGTTCGATTCCGGCCAAGCCGGGCCCCATGTCATGGTCTCCGCCGTCGTCCACGGCAACGAACTCTGCGGCGCCATCGCCGTCGACTTCCTGTTCCGCCAAGGCATCCGCCCGACCCGGGGCCGGCTGACCCTGGCCTTCGCCAACGTCGACGCCTACCTCTCCTTCGACGCCGACGATCCCACCGCGTCCCGCTTCGTCGACGAGGATTTCAACCGCCTTTGGGATGTCGAGACCCTGGACGGTCCCCGCGATAGCGTCGAGCTCCGGCGCGCCCGCCGGCTCCGTCCCGTCGTCGCCACCGTCGACTACCTGCTCGATATCCATTCCATGCAGCACGCTACCCAGCCCCTGATGATGGCCGGTCCCCTGATCAAGGGCCGCGACCTCGCCCGCGGCGTCGGCGTTCCCGAGCTCGTGGTCACCGACGCCGGCCATTCGGCCGGGCGCCGCATGCGCGACTACGAGGACTTCTCCCACCCCGACAGCCCCAGGAACGCGCTGCTCATCGAATGCGGCCAGCACTGGGAGGCGAGCAGCGGCGACCTCGCCATCGAGACCGCCCTGCGCTTCCTTCTTCATCTCGACATGGTCGACGCCGGCGCCGTCACCGAGCTGCTGCCCGAAGGGCCGTTGCCGACCCAGCGTTTCATCGAGGTCACCGGCCCGGTGACCATCGAGACCGACAATTTCAGTTTCACCGAGGACTTCCGCGGCCTCGAGGTCATCCACAAGGCGGGTACCGTGATCGGCCATGACGGCGATCTTCCGGTAACCACGCCCTATGACGACTGCGTCCTGATCATGCCGTCCCGCCGACTCAATGCCGGCGCCTCCGCCGTCCGTTTCGGCCGCTACGTCGAATAGCCCGCCCCAAAACCAGAACAACGGAACCCCCGACCATGGCACCTTCCGATCGATCCGGCGGCCCCATCGGCCCCTTCGTCACCCACCTCGAATGCAGCGCCACCGGCGAAAAGCATCCCGCCGACACCCTCCAGCGCCTGTCCCCGGCCGGCGCCCCGTTCCTCGTGCGCTACGACCTCGAGGGCATCGCCAAGGCCGTCAACCGCGACGACCTGCTCCGCCGCCCCGCCGACATGTGGCGCTGCTCCGAGCTCTTGCCCGTGCCCGGGCCCGGCGACATCGTCAATCTGGGCGAAGCCGCGACCCCCGTCGTCGGGCTGCCCCGCCTCGCCGCGCGCCTGGGGGCGACGGAAATCATGGTCAAGGACGAAGGCCGTCTGCCCACCGGCTCGTTCAAGGCCCGCGGCCTGGCCATGGCGGTGACCATGGCCAAGGTCTTCGGGGTCACCCGCCTCGCCATGCCCACCGCCGGCAACGCCGGCTCGGCGACCGCCGCCTACGCCGCCCACGCCGGCATGGAGTCCTATGTCTTCACCCCTGACGACACTGCCGAGACGACGGTCCGCGAGATCGCCTATCACGGCGCCCGCGTCTACCGGGTCAACGGCCTCGTCAACGCCTGCGCCAAGGTCGTCCACCAGGGCACCGAGGCCATGGGCTGGTTCGACCTGACCACCCTGGAGGAGCCCTACCGCATCGAGGGCAAGAAGACCATGGGCTTGGAACTGGCCGATCAGCTGGGCTGGGAGCTTCCCGACGCCATCTACTACCCCACCGGCGGCGGCACCGGCTTCATCGGCATGTGGAAGGCCTTCGCCGAGCTCGAGGCCATCGGCTGGATCGGCGCCAAGCGCCCGCGCATGGTGGCCGTGCAGTCCACCGGCTGCGGCCCCATCGTCAAGGCCTTCGAGGCTGGCGCCGACCACGTCGCCGAGGCCTGGGCCGACGCCGAGACCATCCTGCACGGGGTCCGCGTGCCCAAGCCCCTGGGCGACCGCCTGATCCTCAAGGTGATCGCCGAAAGCAACGGCTGGGCCATCGCCGTCTCCGACGCCGAGGTCGTGGACGCCCGCGCCGAGGTCGCCCGCGAGGAGGGCCTCCATCTCTGCCCCGAGGGCGCCGCCACCTATGCCGCCTACCTCAAGGACCTGGCAGCGGGCCGGCTAGGCCCCGGCGACCGGGTGGTCCTGTTCAACACCGCCAGCGGCCTGAAATCGACCATGCCGCCCATGGAAAAGCGCCTCGACCACACCCAGACCATCGACTACGCCACCCTCTGACCCGGTCCGCTGTGGCCGGCTTGGTGAACCCTTGGGCATCCTGTGGATAACTTTGTGGAAAACTCTGTGGATAAAGATGTGGGCAACAATGTGATCAATTTGTGGAAAGCGTCTCCAAGTATATGAAACTGTTGTCGGTATTCATTGGAGCAGACTCGACTGAATACAATGTTATGCAACCATTGATTTTATCACATCCTTTTTCTACGGGCCCGTTATTGCCACGATTTCTTGAACCGTGTGAATCAATGCTTCCTGGTGTCGGCCCACTTGTGATATTGATATAGCCGACCGAAGCCCTACCGGGGCAGCGGTGAGGGGATGAAGGATAGCGGTGGCCGGCGCCAAGGAGTGCGCTATCGGCTAGCTGTGCGAGTCTCAATTTCCTCACCAGATTTAGCCTATTTTGTGGTGGCTTCGAGCAATATGTGCTAAATGTCGTGCCGTGCGGGTAATTTCCCGCCTGCACTACGGTTCTTCGGTCTGCCGGCACGGGCGCCGGCGGTGGCAGGCCGATTTGGAAACTATGTTCGACCTTGGGGTGCCAAGGCACCTCAGCGGTGGAGGTTGGCATGCGACGTCTTTCGCACGAGCATACGGATTTTGTTGCTGAATCCGTTCCCCTGCCGTCGCCGCGGGACGTTCCCGTTCCGGCTGTACTCGAACAGGTGCACAGCTTCATCTGTGTCTGCCGGGACGAACGCCTGATCTACATCAATCCGTCGGGCGCCCGCATGCTCGGCTTCCAGTTGCCCGAAGAGGCCCTGGGGCGCGAGGTCTCCAGCTTCCTCCATCCCGAATATCGGCATCCCGAGATCCTCAACCTCGCCGTCTTCGCCGACGAAGAGGATCTGGTCCCGGTGAAATTCCTGCGCCAGGACGGCAGCGACGTGGATGTTGAGGCCTGGGTGACCCGGCTCGCCAACGGCGGTGAGCTCACGTATATGGTCGAGGCCCGCGACATCACCAACCACGTCCGCACGGCCAGGGCTCTGACCGAGCGCGAACAGCGCCTCGACGGTATCCTCAACACCGTGGCCGACGGCATCGTTACCGTTGACGCCGACGGCATCGTCGGCTCCTTCAACCGCGCGTCCGAAGACATTTTCGCCTATGCCACCGACGAGGTCGTGGGCCAGCCCGTCACCCTGTTGCTGGCCACTCCCGATGACGGGCATCTGGCGACGGACCCGGCTACCGGATGGCCCGTGGGCATGGAGCCGGGCGACGAATGGACCGGCCGGCGCAAGACCGGCGAGACCTTCCCCATGGAAGTATCGGTCAAGGAAATGCGCCGCGGTGACGATCTTGCCTTCACCTGCATCGTTCGCGACGTCACGACCCAGAAACAGGCCGCCGAGCGCATGCATTACATGGCTCATCACGACACACTGACCGGCCTGCCCAACCGGCACCTGTTCGCCGACCGCCTCGACGAGGCCCTCAAGCGGGCGGCGCGAAGCGGCAAGCGCGCCGCCCTCATGTTCGTCGATCTCGACGAGTTCAAGGCCGT
>JAJFIG010000166.1 GCA_021775195.1 Rhodospirillales bacterium
CAGCGTGTCGACACCCTGGTCAGCGTCGTCGACCGGCGCGACCCCTACTCCGCCCACCATTCGCGGCGGGTGGCCGAGGTAGCGCGCTGCATCGCCACCGAGACCGACATACCCGACGTCGAGATCGAGACGGTGGAGGTCGCCGGCAGCCTGATGAACCTGGGCAAGATCTTCGTGCCGACGGCGCTGCTGACCAAGACCACGGACCTGACCTCCGAGGAACGGGCCACGGTCGAGGGCAGCTACCACCTGAGCGCCGAACTCCTGCAGGGGATGACCTTCGACGGACCGGTGGTCGATACCATGCTGCAGATGAACGAGACCTGGGACGGCCATGGACCCCAGGGGCTGAAGGAGGACGAAATCCTGCGCACGGCCCGTATCCTGGCGGTGGCCAACGCCTTCGTCGCCATGGTCAGCCCACGGGCCTATCGCGGGGCGATGACCTTCGAGGCGGTCACCGCCGAACTGCAGGCGCGCACCGGCACGGCCTTCGACCGCAAGCCGGTCACCGCCCTGGTCAACTACCTGGAGAACCGGGGCGGCATGGAAAAATGGGCGCATTTCCGTGACAACCCGGATGAAACCCACGGCTAAGCGCTATATTATAATTCACTAAAATAGCCGAATACCAAACAAGGGGACATACCAGTCGATGACCGTCGTATCGGAAGCCATCGTCGAAGCGGAAATCGAGGAACTCTCGACGCGCAAGCCATGGCCCAAAGTGGCGCGGGAGTTCCTGCGCAAGTACCCGCTCGGCGCCGCCGGACTGGCGGTGGTCCTGGTGATGATGTTCGTGAGCCTCTTCGCCGAGGTCATCGCCCCCTCCGATCCCGAGATCAACAATTTCGAAATGATGCTGACGGCGCCCGGCGGCGAGTTCTGGCTCGGCTCCGACATGTTCGGGCGCGATATCCTGACACGGATCATCTACGGCGCCCGCACGGCCCTGCTCGTCGGCTTCGCCGCCGGCTTCCTGGGCTCCACCGCCGGCCTGGTAATCGGCGTCGGCAGCGCCTACTTCGGCGGCTGGGTGGATCTGCTGATACAGCGGGTGATCGACCTGTTCATCGCCTTCCCGCTGATCATCATGGCCCTGGCCGTTGTTTCGGTCCTGGGCACCGGGATCGAAAACGTGATCATCGCCATCACCATCCCTTTCATCCCCCAATGCGCCCGGGTGGTGCGCTCCAACGCGCTGGCCATTCGCGAGATCGCCTACGTGGACGCGGCCCGGGCGCTCGGCTTCAGCCACACCCGGATCATCCTCAAGCACATGGTGCCCAACGTGATGGCGCCCTACCTGATCATGTTCTCGACCTTCGTCGCCCACGCGATCCTGCTCGAGGCGTCGCTGTCGTACCTGGGCCTCGGC
This sequence comes from Rhodospirillales bacterium, assembly GCA_021775195.1. GTDB lineage: Bacteria > Pseudomonadota > Alphaproteobacteria > Rhodospirillales > 2-02-FULL-58-16 > JAJFIG01. The sequence continues at coordinate 1,379 of JAJFIG010000166.1, forward strand.
GTCCAGGAGCCGACCCCGGCGTGGGGCCTGATGCTCCAGGGCGGGGCCGAGGAATACGCCGAAAGCGCGCCCTGGGTGCCGGTCTGGCCCGGCGTCGCCATCAGCCTCGCGGTGTTCGGATTCAACCTCTTCGGCGACGCCGTCCGCGACATCCTCGATCCCAAGCTACGCTCGCGCTGACCAGGGCCGGTCCTCAGCTTTGCGGCTTGAGGGCGTTCCAGTATTTGAAATTGAGATCGTGCATGTACTGGTCGTGGATGTAGCCCAGGCAGCGGCGCATGGAGACGCTGCCGGGCCTGGCCGAGCGGCGCTGGCAGTGATCGATGAGATCGCCACCCCGGGAAACGGTTTTCGCCGGAAGGTCCCCTTCGCGGGTCGCCGCCTGCTTCCATAGGGCGGCGCCCTTGGACGGCGACACCGAACCCCCGGGCGGCAGGCGGTTGATGACCCGGTTGGTCATCCGCGCCAGGGCGATGGACTCGGTGTTGACGGCCACCCAATAGCCGCCGGTGGCGCCGATCTCGCGAACCGCGACGGAGACATCGCCGGGGGTCTGCGGCAGGGGATCGCCGGCCTGGCCCCGGGGGACCAGGGTGACGAGCCGGCGGAGGGTCACCGAGACGCTGTCGAGGCCTTTCCGGGCGAGGACATCCGCCGCCAGGGCGAAGCGGAAGGAAACCTGGCCGCGGTGAGCGGCGTAGTGAAGGAGACCGGGGTCGAGGTCGACGGTGGTGCCGTCACGCGTCAGGCCGGTGACGGCGACGGCGGCGCGGTCCTTGTCGTGAAGGACATAGCCGGTGCCGCCCTTGGGCGTGAAGCGGGCCTGCTGCAGGCAGATGGTGGAGAACTCGGCCCAGCACTGGGCGCCGTCGCAGAGGAGCTCGACCGGACCGTTGGTGGGCACCGCGGCGACGATCTGCGGCGCGGCGCGAACCGGCGCGGCAAGGACAGTGAAAGCGGCAAGGGCGAAAGCGGCGGTGCTGGCGGTGCCGGCGAGGGGACGCATGGTGGACCTCCTTCAACGGTGGCGGGCCAACCTATGGTCTCACGAGCCTGGACCGGTGGTCAACCGGCGGTATCAGGCGGCGGCGAAATCGAAGTACTTTCCGAGCAGGTTTTCCAGTGTGACCTCGAGGCCCTCGTCCTCGCGGCGGGCAAACTCGGCATAGAGATCGGCGGCGATGCTGTGCAGCCCGTCAACGATGCCGGGGTCGAAATGGTTGCCGCGCCCGGCGTCGATGATGGACAGGGCCTCGTCGAGGCCGAGGGCACGCTTGTACGGTCGCTCGGAGGTCAGGGCGTCGAACACGTCGGCAACGGCGAAGATGCGGGCAATTTTCGGAATATCGTCGCCTCGCAAACCCTCCGGGTAGCCGTCGCCGCCATATTTCTCGTGGTGGCAACGGACGACATCGCGGGCGTCCTCGAGCCAGGCCGAGCTGTTGACGATATCGACACCGTGCCCGACATGGGTTTCCATGACCTTGAATTCCTCGTCGGTGAGCTTGCCGGGCTTCAAGAGGATCTGGTCGCTGATCGCGATCTTGCCGACGTCGTGGAGGAAGGCGCCCTTGATGAGGCGGCGGATGGCGCCGGGCGCGAGCCCCAGCACCTGGGCCAGGCGGACCGCGTAGATGGTGACCCGGTAGTTATGGGCGTGGGTGTCACCGTCGCGCTTGGCGATGGCGCTGCCGAGCACCTTGAGGATCTCGACGTTGGCCCGGAGCAGGTCCGCCGCCCTGTTCTGCAGGCTCCTGTTGAGGGCGGTGATGATGGGATAGAGAACCAGGATGGTCGCCAGAATGGCGATGACCAGTTGCAGCAACCCGACGGCGATGCTCCGAATGATGGCCGCCGTCCGGGCCTCGTCGAGTTCGTAGACACCTTCGAAAAAGCCGATGGCACGGCCCGAGGCATCGGTCATGGGGACGATGGCGCGGACATAGATCCTGCCGCCAAGAAAGAAGCGGTCGAATTCGGCCTCGCCGGTTACGGGAAATTCGTGCATTCGCCTGTCGAGGGTGTGTTCGAGATCGCCGATGTGCTCGGACATCTTCTCGACGATGCTAATCCGGTCGATCCCGTAAATCTCGACGATGACGAATCGGCGGCGGATGAGCTCCTCCAGGGCCTGAGTCAGGTTCTTCAGGTCGCGAGGATCGTTGCTGCCGATGCGGATCGACGAATCGTCGGTGAAACGCGCGGATTCCTTGATCGCCAGATCGATGACGAGCCGGTCGACCTGTGCCATCTCGACGTAAAGATCGATTCCGCCGAGAACCACGGAGACGGCGAACCACACCGCAAGGAGGCGGACAATAAGCCGACGGTGAATGCTCCGCGGCGCATCCATGTTGTGTTTATCGTTTTCGTGCATCGGAAAAATTTAGACGCCGGATACTGTATCTTGTTCCTGCGTTATCACCGAAAACGGTTAAAAAAGGCGTAACCACCGTGGCATTTTCCAGAAATGCGTTTGCCGCCCGGGCCGGTATGGCGTGGGAGACGCGCCCGCAGACACGATGGGGCAAAAGAGAACGGTGGTATCAGGCGGCGGCGAGTTCGAAGTACTTTCCGAGCAGGGTTTGCAGCGTGACCTCGAGGCCATCGTCCTCGCGGCGGGCATACTCGGCATAGAGACCGGGGGCGATGCTTTGCAGAGCATCGACGATGGCGGGATCGAAATGGTTTTCACGCCCGCCGTCGATGATGGACAGGGCCTCGTCAAGTCCGAGGGCCCGCTTGTAGGGCCGCTCCGAGGTCAGGGCGTCGAACACATCGGCAACGGCGAAGACGCGGGCGATCATCGGAATTTCGTCGCCCCGCAAACCATCCGGGTAGCCGTCGCCGCCGTATTTCTCGTGGTGGCAGTGGACGACATCGCGGG
>JAJFIG010000167.1 GCA_021775195.1 Rhodospirillales bacterium
GCCGATACCATGGCAAACAGCATCGGGATCGAGAGCATGGTATTGGTTCTGGAAAACAGCATCGCCGTGCGCGCGGCGGCGGCCTTGGCAGCCGGCTCCGCCTCGACAATGCCCAGGGCCTTCTTCTGGTTCGGCCAGATGATGAACCAGACGTTGAACCACATGATGATTCCCATCCACATGCCGAGTCCGATGGCTGTGGACTGTGCGCCGCCACCGTCGAGGCCGATCATGATGGCGCTACCCAGGTAGCCGTTGTAGGAGGCGAGGATCAAACCGGTGACGATCGTCGCCATGGCGCCCCAGCGAAACCAGAATAGAGCCGCCGGTGCGATCACTTTGCCGATGGCGGGTTTTTGTTCGTCTGGAATTTTCGGCATGCTGGGTATCTGCACGAAGTTGAAATACCACAAAATGCCGATCCACATGACTCCGCTGAGCACATGGAGCCAGCGGAAGATGAAGGCCATGAATTCTGCGTCCATTTTTCTTGTCCCCTTGTGCTGGTTTAGTTGATTGCTTTGACGACGATGACGAGGACTACCGTCAGCGCCACGCCGAGGCAAATCGTCAAGGGCAGTGATTCAAGAGGGTTTTTCATATCGGCGTTTACCCCTACTGTCTTTTTGTGTTGTAAGAATTCCAAATCTCAGTGCACGGCATTCTAAAGGAATGATCCTTTTTGCCGCAATGCTTGATATGCCGGAAAAAGGTTGGGCGTTTCGGCGAGGAAGCATAGCACTTGGCCGACGACGCTGTCACGGTCCCGGAATAGTATCGGTGCCTCTGGAACAACTGTCAGTCCTGTTTGAATGCCGTATCCTTGGGGAATTCGCGAAATGATGCCGGGTATCCATGGACGCATCTGACGGCCCCGCATATTGCGCCCACCAGGTCAGGCGCTATGACTACGACCGGTACCTCTGTGCATTGTTCGCGCCGGCGGAACGGCGCCAGGCCCTGATTTCCCTTTATGCCTTCAATCTGGAGGTCTCCACCATCCGCGAAGTGGTCAGCGAGCCTTTGCTCGGACAGATGCGCCTGCAATGGTGGCGGGATGCCGTGGAGACGATTTACCATGGGAATGCGCCACGGCATCCGGTCGCCGAGCCGCTCGGCGAAGCCATCCGTCGCCATGATTTGACGCGAGGCCATTTCGATCGCCTGCTGGCGGCCCGTGAATTCGATCTTGATGATGGAGCGCTGGCGGATATGGACGCCTTGCTGGCCTATGTCGAGGCGACGTCGGCGACACTGGTTGCCTTGGCTCTCGAAGTCGTTGGAGAAAGGGGTGAGGCGGCCAGTGTTGCCGGACATCACGTCGGCATGGCGTGGGGACTGACCGGACTGCTCCGCTCGGTACCTTTTCACGCCGCGGCCCGGCGAATCTATCTGCCGACCGCCTTGTGCCGCGATGCCGGCGTCGACTTGCCGGACCTTTTCGAATTGCGTTCGGGGGAGGGACTTGTCCGCGCCGTGACCGTGCTTGCCGGGGTTTCGCGCCACCATCTGGCGTCGGCGCGCCGCAATCAACAACAGACTGGGAAACGGGCACTGCCGGCGTTGCTTCCCGCGACCCTGACCGGCGGATATCTGAACCGCCTGGAAAAGGCGGGATTCGATCCCTTCGGATTGTCCGCCCCAACCGCGGGACCGGGGCAACTGGCGCGGCTGGCCGTCAGCGCTCTTCGCGGCGTTTTCTAGAGCCCTAGCGGCCCTTCAGGAGTTGCAGCTTGATCTTGAGCAGCGGCATGCGGGGAAACACCGGCGGCGCCTCGGCGGGATAGATCATGATGGCGCCGTACTGGGTGTCCGGAAAACTGCTGCGGACATCATCGAACTTGCGGATATCCAGCGCGACGACCTGATCGGTGCCGGGTTCGATGGCCTGCCACAGGACCCGGGGGGTGATTCTGCGTCCGCCTGTCGACGGGCCGGTGCCGACGACCTTCGCCGGCGCGCCATAGCGGCGGGTGTAATAGGCGACGACCTTATCAAAGGACTCCGACGGGAATAGCGCGTGAAGGCGGGTAATGCTGCCCTTGTCGTACCTGACGGCGGCCCTGGTGGCCTTGTAGACGCTCTGCTTGACCGTAACGCGGCTTCGCAGTTCCGCCGGCCATTGCACATCCTCCACGCAAACGATGAAGATGCCGTCGTCCCTTGTTATGCAGATCTTGCCCGGTTCGATACCCTTGGGCGGGCCGCCCGGGGGCATGCCAAGCCCCAGGGAATTCCCGAGGGCAAAGCGGACTTGTTTGAGGTCTCCCTTTGGCCCCAACACGGCTTCGGTTTCGGTCGCCGGTTTAAAGGGCGCCGGTACGGGAACCCGAGCCAGTTCGGAGGCTGGTTTGGCAAGCGCCCGTATTTGTGCGGCGCTTCGGACGACAGGGGTCGATGGTGCCGGCCTGCCGGATTGCCGGGCGACGGTAACCGGTTTCTGTGGTTGGGCGGCTGGTACTGCGGCTGGCTTGGTTGCGGCTACGGACTGTTGAGGTGTCTCAGGCCATGCCGTGGTCTTCGGGGCCGGTTGGGATTTCCCTCCCGGGCCGCGGACCTCGCCGGTGATGGGCAGGTTCGATCCTACTGGCCTGGCGTGGGGATCAAAGGGATTTGGCTTGTCCGCCGGCCATGCGGGAGGCGGGCTTGATGGTGGAGCCGGGGAAACGGCCTCCTGCTGCGTCAATCTGACGACCGGTACCCTCGGCGCAGGTGCCGGCGCGCCTGTGTTGACCGGTTCCGGTGCGGGCTGTTCCGGTCGCGCGTTGGACTCGCGAAACCCGCGAAGGGACAAAAGGAAGTGGGCGATCTGGAAATAGGCCTTGTCGACCGCCAAATCGATGGGCGTTATGCCCCAGTCATTGATGGCCGACATGTCGGCGCCGGCGGCGATGCTGGCCTGTACGGCGGCAAGATCGTTGCGCTGTACCGCGTCGAACAAGGCCTCGGTGGCTTCCACCTTTGCCGCGGCTGACGGTTCCTGCGCCAAAGCACTGCCGGCAGCGGACAAAACGACGCCAATAACGCAAAAGGCCAGGCACAAGGCACCAAGGCACCCGGCTACATGGCTGCGAATTGCGCCGACACGCATAGCGCGGAGTACAAATTCTCCCATAATGAAACGTCCCAGTATCAGGAGCTGCCGAGGGAAT
>JAJFIG010000168.1 GCA_021775195.1 Rhodospirillales bacterium
CCTCCAGCAGGTCGGTCATGAGGGCGACGATGTAGGGCTGGGATATGGTCTGGCCGAAACCGATGGGCAGTGGGCGGTTGTCGTAGGCCCGGTGGCGCATGTCCTCGGGGACGAAAAGGTGCCGGGGGACCTTTGCCATGACGTCGAGAACAGGGCGGGCGATGGGGCGGCGGCCCTCGCCCACGGGAACGGATCGGGATATGGCCTCGATGGCCCGGACCATGGCATGCCGGGCGGCGTTGTAATTTTTGTCTTCCGAGTTCCCGGTGATTGGCGCTGCCAGGACGGTCAGGAAAAGGATGGCAAGGCCGGCCGGGAGCAAACAGCGCGAATACTGGCGCGGTGATGCCCGCTCCGCGTCAGGGTGGCCGCCGGTTTGGCGGGAACACTCGATGGCGGGCCCGCGACGGCGCGGGCTACGCCTCGCCGCCGTCCTCGTCCAGAAATGCATCCTTCCGGCGCCAGGTATGGATCTCGCCGCACAACCGGCATTCGACGGATTTCTCGTGGATCTGAACGGAGTCGAAAGGACCCCAATCGAAGTTCATGCCGGTGTACACCGGCTTTCCCGTCTCCGGGCAGGTAATCATGACACGCGCCATCGGTTCTTCCCAACCAATCGATTGCGGCGGATGCGGTCCCGGAATCCCTTTCTCCCATCGGCCGCCCTTGGGGGCGGTCCTTGTAGTTGGTATCAGTATACCACAATTTCCGGAACGGCGTCGCCCGCCGAAAAAGGTCGAATTCCGGGCTGCCGGGGTTCGGCTCAGGGGCTATCCGGGTCGGCGGCGGGTGCCGGTCATGAACAGGACCCAGCCAAGGGCGCCAGCCAGGAGAACGATGATCAACCATCCGAGCCGGGGGCCGAAGGGACAGCCGGCGCCGGGTGGCGGGCGCCAGGAACCGGCGCGGCGCGAAAGGGCGACGTGGATCAACGGCGCGATCCAGAAGGCGCTGACGAAGATCCAGGCGTAAAGCGGGCGCATGGGCGCCATTGTGGGGGACAAGGGGGGTTAATGTCCCGCGGATTCCGCCGGTGGCCGGAGACGAAACGGAAACCGGCGTGATCGGTGTCAGCCGGCGGCCCGGCGTTTGGCCTTGCGGGGCGGGGACGGTTTCTTTTTCCTGCCCGAACTCCGGCTCTTGCCTGGGGATAGGGCGTCGGCGGGAGCTGGCTGGCACTCGGTGATGAACATCTGGAATTCGTCGGCGGAAATACCCTTGCTGTAGTAGAAGCCCTGGACCTCGTCGCATCCCCGCGAGCGCAGGAACTCGACCTGCTCCTCGGTCTCGGCGCCCTCGCCGACCACCTTCATGTGCTGGCTGTGGGCGAGGGCGATGATGGCTTCGACCAAGGCGCCGCCTTCCTCGTTGGTGACGACGTCGGCGACGAAGGATCGGTCGATCTTGAGGATGTTGACAGGAAAGCGCTTGAGATAACTGAGGGACGAATAGCCGGTGCCGAAATCGTCGAGGGACAGGTTGATGCCCATGTCGCGGAATTGGTGGAGCATGGCCAGGGACTGCTCGTCGTCCTCCATGAATTGGCTTTCGGTGATTTCCAGGGTCATGGTCTCGGGGTCGGCGTCGGTGTCGGTGAGCACCCGCTCGATCATTTCGCGGAAGGCGACGTCCCGGGACTGGCGGGCTGACAAGTTGACCGACACGTGCACGGACGACAGACCGAGATCCCGCCATTCTTTCATCTGCCTGCAGGCGGTGTGAAACACCCATTCACCGATGGGGACGATCATGCCCGTGTCTTCGGCGACGGGGATGAACTTATCCGGCGGAACGAGGCCGCGGGTGGGGTGGTTCCAGCGGACAAGGGCCTCGGCGCCGCTGATCCGGCCCGACGCAAGGTCGATGATGGGTTGGTAGTGGAGGACCAGTTCGTCGCGGCCGAGCGCATGGCGGAGATCGTTTTCCAGCTCCAGGTACTCCAGGGCCTCGACGTTCATCTTCTCGGTGAAGAAACGGAAGGTATTGCGGCCGTCGTCCTTGCCCTTGTACATGGCCGTATCGGCGTTCTTGAGGAGGGTTTCCGCGTCCTCGCCGTCGTCGGGAAAAACGGTGATGCCGAGGCTGCCAGTGACGAACATCTCGGCGCCGTCGACGACGAAGGGCTCGGAGAGGCTCTCCAGCATCTTGCGCGCCACCAGCTCGGTGTTATGGGCGTTGTGGAGGTCGGGAAGGATGACGATGAACTCGTCACCGCCAAGCCGGGCCACAGTGTCGGTCTCGCGGACACAGGCGTTCAGCCGTTTCGCCGCCTGCTGGAGAAGCGTGTCGCCGGCCTTGTGACCCATGGTGTCGTTGACCTTCTTGAAACGGTCCAGGTCGACGAAGAGGAGCGCTACCATGGATTGGTCGCGCCGCGCCCGGGACAGGGCGTGGCCCAGGCGATCCAGGAACAGGGCTCGGTTGGGGAGCATGGTAAGGGAATCGTAGTTGGCCTGGATGCGCAGCTTCTCGGCGCTCTCGGTCAGGGCCTCGTTGGCGTTCTCGGCCTCCTTGACGGCGCTTCGGGCGACGCCGGCGGAGGTCTCGGCTTCCTGCTTCGCCGCCAGCAGGGCGGACTCGGCGTGCCGCCGTTCGACAATATTGCCGAGTTGGG
>JAJFIG010000169.1 GCA_021775195.1 Rhodospirillales bacterium
GCGGGCGCCCCACTACGATCTGATCACCCAGGGAGGCGTCGACCTTCAGTACACCGTCGACGCGTGGCTGTGGAAGTTCGAAGGCATCGTCCGCGAGGGCCATGGCGACCCCTTCGCGGCGGGCGTCGGCGGGTTCGAGTATACGTTCTTCCAGGTCACCGGGAGCGCCGCCGACGTCGGCCTGCTCGCCGAGGGGCACTGGGACGGGCGCGACGCGGCGACGGCACCGGCGACCTCGTTTGACAACGATCTGTTCGTGGGTATGCGGCTGGCGCTAAACGACGTCGACGACAGCCAGGCCCTGGCGGGGAGCGTCATCGACGCAGAGGACGGCACGGTGTCGCTGTTCGTCGAGGCGGAGCGCCGCATCGGCAACGCCTGGAAGATCGAAGCCGAGGCCCGGCTTCTGGTCAACGTCGAGCAGGGCAACGCCATGGCGCCCTTCGAGCGCGACAGCTTCGTCAACCTGCGTCTGTCGCGCTATTTCTGAGCGGCCTCAAGGCGGCCAGGTCACTTAATCGGAGTATTGGGCGAACGGGGCGGCGATGGCGGTCAGATCCGGTGAGACTGAGGCACCCGGGCGGACTTCTTGCCCTTGCCGGTCGCTTTCGCGGCGGCTTCCTTGGCGGCGGCTTCCTTGTCGGCTGCCTCTTTGGCCAGGCGAAGGGCGCGCAGGCGCGCCGCTTGTTCCGCTCTATCCTGGCGGGCTTTTTCCTGTTCTTTCAGGGCCTGCTTGTTCTTCTTCTGGGTTGCGATGAACTGTTCCTCGGCCCTCGATTTTGCTGACTTCGACATTTCAAAATTCCTTTCGCTGTGGTTCGAGGTGTCGCAGGCGGATTCTTTCATCCGGCAGCGCAGGCGGGGCCGCCCGAAGGCTGGTGCGCAAGGCCGGCAACAGGCGGGCACATGGCGCCGCAATATCGTGTTGTTCGTTGTCTAACGTGCCGTCGAAATCTCGGCGGCGGCCCGGCCCGGCGGGCGACGGTTGACGGGCGCGTCGCCGTCGGCGAGCGGCGGCCGCCCCCAAACACCATCGGGGGCGGCGCCTTGGGTGTTTAGTCGCTGACGGACAGGTTCTCGGCGGACGATTTGCCGTTCTGTCCGGGCTGAAGCTCATAGGTGACCTTCTGCCCTTCGCTCAGGGAACTCAGTCCGGCGCGCTCGACGGCCGAAATGTGGACGAAGGCGTCCTTTGAGCCGTCTTCCGGCTCGATGAATCCGAAACCCTTGATCGGGTTGAACCACTTTACAGTACCAGTAGGCATAGTCATTTCCTCTAACAGGATGCTTGAATCCGCGCCTCACACCACGTGACGGCGCGACCGTTTCAACGCTCACATTGTCAGGGGAAAACTAAGCTAACCGGCGAACCGGCTATTTTGGCAACACAAAACAAATGCAACACGTATGGGGGATATGTAGGGGATTTCCGGGGGAAGTCAATGATGTGCGTGGGCCGGCGGAGACACCGGAAATCAACCGGTGCCGACGCGCGCCCGTCAAAATAGTGGTATGATGAATTAAAACAATCCCTTAATAGAATATTTTTGAATCAAGCATCGAGAAGATGGAGTAATTATTTTCGGGAATAATTTTTATTTCCTGAAATTATTTCCTTGAGACACGCTTTAAGGAATTTGATGGCCTGAATATTTCAAACCATCGAATATGCACGCCAATCCGTCCTCACTGCTATTTTTGAGCAGACGGGCATTCAACAATCAAGGCGGACACCTCACTTATCGCAGGGAAACGCCTCGGCCAACGCGGCCGCGGCAGCCGACACGGCGGGGGTGCCCGGATCCCATTTATTCAGCCGATCGCGGTTCATGACGATGTCGAAAACCCGTATCCGCGTCATCGGTTCGCCCTCGGGCCAACAGATCGGCTTGTCCTTGAAGCGAACCTCGCCGACACGGACCAGGTCGGCGACCCCGAGTAGGTAATGCATGCAGGGAGAATCGATCGGCGGCGGCCGGGCGTCGAGACACCAGTGCAGGTCTTTGACCGTAAACTGGTCCTTTCGATAAAGGCCCTGTGCCTCGACGTGGGTTGCCGAAGCGATCAGCCATACCGCCGTCAGGCCGGATAGTATGCGTATCATCATTTCAAACCCTTGGCTCGTGTTGCACTCCGTTCTTTGCGGCGTGCGGCACCGGCGCCCTGTCGTCCACACGTCTTCGATGAGTTATAACTGATATGCCCGTGGTTTGGAAAAATACGTCCGGCGGGGGGCTGTCGCGAGGATGGACCGACGCCCGCAACGGAATAGTTGCCCCGAAAAGAACAGACCGGTGAAGTCGGCATGGCGAGAGGCGACCTGAAACGAACCAGCAAGTTCCTGAGCCTGGTGCTGCGCCACAATCCCGGGCGCATTGGCATCACGCTTGGGCGCGACGGGTGGACACCGGTGGACGGGCTGCTGGACGCCCTGGCCCGCCACGGCCGGCCCCTGAGCCGCCGGGAACTGGAGCAGGTGATCGAAAACAACGACAAGCGCCGCTTCGCCCTCAACGACGACGGCACCATGATCCGCGCCAGCCAGGGGCACAGCGTCACCGTCGACCTGGGCTATACGCCGGAAGAACCGCCCGACCGTCTCTACCACGGCACCGTCGGGCGTTTCCTCGACGCGATCCTGGCGGACGGCCTGAAACGGGGCTCGCGCCACGACGTGCACCTGAGCCCCGACGTCGAGACCGCGACCCGGGTCGGCGGGCGGCGGG
>JAJFIG010000170.1 GCA_021775195.1 Rhodospirillales bacterium
TTAGAGTTTTCCAGGTGCTTGAAACCCGTCTGAACCAACGCGCTTCCGATCCCCTGTTTATGCAAAGTTGGCGTGACCGCGAGCGGAGCTAAAAGCGCGACCTTATCCTTCCCTCCCTCAACGTGGCAAAACGTGAAACTGATATGCCCTACGATTACGTTTTCACGTATCCCAACGAGCGATATTACGTTCTGCCCAAAATCCAGAAGTTCCCTCACAAGCGGTAACAGGTCCTCGTCAGGAAAGGCGTCCACATACAGTTGTTCGATCCCGGTCGCGTCGTTGGGCCGGCTTTCGCGAATTTCAAGTTTGCTGAACATTTTACTTTTATAGGTGCTTTTTGCGTTGGTGGCGCGATAAGTGATTGCCTCTGTCTATGAAGCGAAGTTCGGCCAGGCCATGGATTGGGTCTGCTTTGCGCTCCTAAGCGGTCTTTCGCCCAACGGTCCCGTTCCGTTGCCTGATCGTGAGCACTAGGCGGTGACCTCAATTCCTCTATAAGAGGGGGCATGAGTTCGCCGTCCCCCGCCGCCCCAGACCCCGACCCGTCCGCCTCCGGCACCCTCCGGGGTATTCTTTTCATGACCGGGTCGGCGATGACGGTGTCGGTCATGCACGTCCTTGTGCGCTACGTCAGCGCCGAGGTGCACCCCCTCGAGATCGCCTTCTTCCGCAACCTGACGGCGCTGATCGTGCTCCTGCCTTTGCTGTTGCGCCAGAACCGGTCGGGCTGGAAGAGCACCCGGCCCGGGCTTCAGGCCGCCCGCGGCATCATCGGCAGCGCCGCCATGCTGACCTGGTTCTACAGCCTTTATCTGCTGCCCGTGGCCGACGCCACCGCCCTCAGCTTCACCGCCGTCATCCTCACCAGCCTCGGTGCCGTGCTCTTCCTGAAGGAGCGCATGGGCCCGCGCCGCTGGATCGCCATCGCCATCGGCCTCGCCGGCACCCTGATCATCCTCCGCCCCGGCGCCCAGGAGGTCAGCCTGGGGTCGGTGATGGTCCTGGTCTCGACCGTGCTCTGGTCGTGCTCGCTGCTCATCGTCAAGACCCTGTCGCGCACCGATTCCAGCGTTACCATCGTTTTCTATTCCGCCGTCTATTTCACCCCCCTGTCCCTGATCCCGGCACTATACGTCTGGCAGGGACCGACCCTGGAGCAGACCGCGCTCATGGTCGTCATCGGTGTCCTCGCCTCTATCGCCCACCTGGGCATGGCCCAGGCCTTCAAGGAGGCCGACGCCACCGTCGTCATGCCCCTCGATTTCACCCGCCTGATCTGGGCCGCCGGGGTCGGGTACTTCGTCTTCGGCGAGTTCCCGGACCTGTGGACGTGGATCGGCGGCGCCGTCATCGTCGCCAGCGCCGTCTACATCACCTACCGGGAATCGGCGGCCAAGCCGGCCGTCACCGTCACCGACGCCGCGGCCAGGGACCGCATCGCGCAGTAGATCGTATGTTCAGGTGGGGTCCGCCGCCGCCACGGGCTTGTCGGGGTTCAGCCTCGCCTCGCGCCGGGCGATATAGACCGATGAGACGAAGATCACCGCCGCCCCGACCCAGGTCCAGGAATCGGCCAGCTCACCGAAGGCCAGGTAGCCGATGAGCACCGCGAAGGGCAGGCGCGAGAAATCGAAGGGGACGATGGCCGAGGCATCGGCGGTGGAAAAGGCGCGGACCATGGTGACGTGGCCGAAGGCGGCCACCGGCCCCATGAGGACGATCCATATCCACATGTGGGTGCCCGGCGCCTCCCACACGAACAGCGCCGGGATCAGGGACATGGGGGTCATGATCAGGCCCATGTAGAAGACCACGACGTTGGGGTTCTCGGTCCGGCTCAGCATCTTGATGATCAGCACCGAGGTTCCCATGAACACCGCCGACCCCAGCGCCAGCCAGTTGCCCGCCTCCATTTCGATTATCCCCGGGCGGATGATGATCAGGGCTCCGGCGAGCCCGATCAGGGTCGCCGACCAGCGCCGGGGGCCGACGGTCTCGCGCAGGATCAGGCCGGCGCCCAGGGTCGCGAAAAGGGGCGCCAGGAAGCTCAGCGCCGTCACCTCGGCGATGGGGATCAGGGAGATGGCGTAGAACCAGCACGACATGGCGCAGAAACTGCTCAACGAGCGCACCAGGTAGAGCTTCAGCTTCGTCGTCCTGAGCACCCCGATACCCCGGTAGGCGACCCAGGGCAGCATCGCCAGAAATCCGAACAGGACCCGGAAGAAGGCGATCTGGAAGGGATGGATTTCGGTCGCCAAATGCCGCCCCAGGGCGGCGAGCAGGGTCAGCACGCCGCACGACAGCACCATCCACAGCGCCCCCTGAATGACCGCCGGGACGGGGGCGCGGGGCCGCAGCATGTTCGGTACGTCGGTCATGTTCCCGGATCAAGGGGATAGATCGGGCGGCGCACCTTGCCGTAGGGAAGGCGGCCGTAGTCCCTCGACGCCAGGGCCCCCGAATCGGCGACCAGCACCTTGCGCGCGATGGGCTCGAAGGCGGCGCGGAAGTGGTGCATGGACTTGACCGCGACCACGTCGAGGGCGCGTGGATCGATGCCGGCATGGGTGAAAGTCTCCAGCTCCGTGCACTGCACCCGGTTGGTCGAGATCACCACGTCGACGCCGCCGACCCGAAGGACCGCCGTCGGCCCCAGGTTCTGGGTCACGCCCTTCCAGCGCGGTCCCTGGGCGACGTAGGTGCCATCGGTGATCCGGCGCACCGTGCCCGTCAGGCGCAGGGGCGGGCCGTAGGCAGCATCGACCTTGCCGCCGACGTCGAGGGTCACTTCGGCCCCTTCGCCGGCGGCGGTCAGCGTCGCCGCCGCCTCCGGGTCGCAGAGGGCGGCCAGCGCCGTGTTCTCGAGGCCGGTGTCGATCATGCCGCGGAGCAGCCCGGTCGCGTCGCCGTAGGCGCCGGACCCCGGGTTGTCGGAAAAATCGGCGATGACGATGGGTTTGCCGGCCCCAGCCTTGTCCGCGAGCAACGCCCGGGCCGCGTCCATGGCCGCGTCGACTCCCAGGTAGGTGTTGGAATCGAATTGCCGGGTCTCCCAGGCATGATCCATGAATCCCTCGGCGATGGCGGCGAAGCGCGGGTCGTCGCCGTCGCCGGTGACGCTCACCGAGGGTCCCGCCTGTTCCATGTCTCCCGCCGTGAAACCGGCGTGGACGCTGATCACCAGCACCCCGTCGTCGCTCTGTTCCAATTGATCGGCCCGGGCCAGCAACTCGGTCATCGGGTTAGCGGTCGTGGTGCGCCCGTCGTCCAGGCCCGTCAGCATCGGGCGCCGGGCGATCACCGTTTTGGGGCGCGCCGTTCCGGCCATGGCCCGCTCAAGGACCGCCGCCGCGCGGAGCGCCGTCGCCACCTGATCGGTGTGGGGATAAGTGCGGTAGGCGCTGATGATGCTGGCGTGCCGGGCCATGCGGTCGGTGACGTTGGCGTGCAGATCGAGGGTGATGGCGATGGGCAGATCGGGTCCCACCCGCTCGCGGATCTGCGCCAGAAGCTCGCCCTCCCCGTCGTCGTGATCGACGGTCACCATGGCCCCGTGCAGGGCCAGCAGGATGCCGTCGATACCAACCGTCTCCTCGATGGCGCCGAGGATGCGCCCGGTGCAGGCGTCCCAGACCTCCCGCGCCACCGGACCCGAGGGCGTCGCCCAGGCCGCCACCGTGGGCACCAGGTCCCAGCCGTATGCGCGCGCCGCCTCCTCGACCCCGACCAGTTCGGTGCGGGTGGTGGCGATGCCCGGCGCAACGTCGTCGCCGAACAGCAGCATGTAGTCGCGGAAGTTGGCCAGGTCCGTGGGCAGACGGCTGAAGGTGTTGGTCTCGTGGGCGAACATGCCGGTGAGGACGGTGCGCGCCATCGGGTACTCCTACATCAGGTCGCGGGGGATGCTGTTGGTCCAGGTCTCGTCGAACAGGCATTCGTCGCCGTCCATGGCCCGCACCCGGGTCTCGAACTCGAAGGTTTCGGCGCCGCACCAGGCGGCGGCGGTGATCTCGGTCCGGGCCCGCCAGTCGCCGTGCCGGAAGCTCCATGCCCAGTCGATGTCGACGCGGGCCGACAGGGGATCGCCGTCGACGATGGAAAGCCGCCGTTCGGTCCGCGTCCCGCACTCCAGGCCGTAGGCGTCGATTTTGTAGACCCCGCCGTCGTCGAGATGGGTCAGCACCGCGGTCCCGGTTTCCGCGTCGCCGGTGATGGTGCGGCGAAGCTCCGGCTCCCGGATCACCGTCCGCGCCATGGGCGCGGCACTTTCGGGCGGGTCGAACGGCGTTACCTCGGCATCGTCGGGCCCCGGTGTGCGGACCGGAATATCCAGGCCGCTCGCTCCCGAAACCAGTGTCAGGGTCGCTTCCTCCGGTGCCGGCCAGACCAGGGGCCAGCAGGTGCTCGACACGGCGACCCGCATGCGGTGCCCCGGGGCGAAGGCATGGCCGGTGTGATAGAGCGGCACCGCGACCGTATAGCGCCGGCCCGGCTCCAGGGGCGCGGGCTCGCCGAGGCTGTCGCGACGGGTCAGGTTCAGCGCCCCGTAGGTGACCCGGAGCGAGGTTCCGTCCGGGGCGACGTCGCAGAGGCGCACCACGACCGTGGCCACCGGCTTGTCCGCCGACAGCACGAAGCGCGCCACCGGGGTTCCCAGCATCTCCAGCCGCTCGTCCAGGGGTTCGCTGTCGAAGACCACCGAGCGGGCGTCGTCGTCCCGCTGATCGAGAGGCAGTTCCTCGCCGTCGCCGAAGGCCAGCCAGGGCATCCATTCGCCGCCGCAGAGGCCCAGGGTCTGCGGCGTCCGGACGGCGATCTCGGTTTCGCTTCCGGAGGCCGTTTCCAGGCCGCCTTCGTTCAGCCAGTAACGCCGGTCCCCGACCTGTGGCGACGGCCAGGAGGGCTCGCTGACCCAGCGCCCCGGCTTCTCCGCCACATAGCCTTGGGGCTCGTAGAATTCGTGCATCCAGGCCCGGTAGGCGGGCTCCGTATCGATACCGTTGGCGGCACCCTTCATCCAGCGGTCGAACCAGCGCAGGGCCTCCTGCAGGAAGCCGATGGCCGGCCCCGGCATGGCGTGGTGGGGATACTTGTGGGCCCAGGGCCCGAGCAGGCCCTTCACCGGCACCGTAAGATTTTCGAGCAGCCGCGGCACCGTCGAGCCGTAGCCGGGGTCCGCCGCCCCGCCCACCGAATAGACCGGACAGGCGAAGTCGCCGTACTGTTCGACCACCGAGCCCGAGGCCCAGTAGTTGTCGCGGCGGGGGTGAGCGACCCAGTTCTCGGCGTAGCGCACCGTATTGCGCAGGCGGTGGAGCCACAGCTCCCGCCACCCATCGCCATGGGTCGCGGGGTCGGGCGGGCGTGTGTTCTGGGCCGTCATGGTGGTGCCCCAGACGACGCTGTGGCTCAGCAGGCAGCCGCCCAGGTACTTGTTTTCGTAGCGGTCGTCGGCGGCCGACACCGCGATCACGCATTTCAGTTCCGGCGGCCCCAGGCTCGCCATCTTGAGGCCGGTCTGGCCGCCCCAGCTCAGCCCCATCATCGCCACCTGCCCGTCGGACCAGGGCTGCGCCGCGATCCACGTGAGGACCTCGAGGGCGTCGCGGTC
>JAJFIG010000018.1 GCA_021775195.1 Rhodospirillales bacterium
GCAGGTCTCCGATGCCGTCGATGAGGCCGAGCTCCAGGGCCCGGCGGCCGGTCCAGAATTCGCCGCTGAAGAGTTCCTCGGGCGGCGCCTTGAGGCGGTCGCCGCGGCGCTCGCGCACCATGGCCTGGAAGCCCTCATGGATGTCGCGCTGGATGCCCTTCAGGCGATCGACGTCGTCGGGCTGCTCGCGCAGGAAGGGGTCGAGCATGGCCTTCTTCTCGCCGGCGGTATGCAGGCGGCGCTCGACGCCAAGGCGGCCGAGCAGCTCGGAAAAGCCGAAGCCGGCGCTAACGACGCCGATGGAGCCGATGATGGAGCTGTCGTCGGCGAATATCTCGTCACCGGCGCAGGCCAGCCAGTAGCCGCCCGAGGCGGCGACGTCCTCGGCGAAGGCGAAGACCGGGACCTCCTTCTCGGCGGCCATGGCGCGGATGCGTTTGGCGATGAGGGCGGACTGCACGGGCGACCCGCCCGGCGAGTTGACGGCCAGGGCCACGGCCTTGAGGTGGCGGAGCTTGAAGGCGCGCTCGATGGGCGCGGCCAGGGTGGCGAGGCTGAGGCCCCGGTGCCACGGGCCGTGCTGGCCGATGACGCCGGACAGGCGGACCACGGCCACCACCGGCGGCGGATTGCGCCAGCGTTCGACGGGGATCACGGCCCGCACCTTGTCGAGGTTGAATATGGGGTCGGTCATGGCGCTAAGCGGACTTCCTCTTCAGTTCAAAAATCGCCCTTGCGGCGGCCCGGGTCAAGGTGCCTTCCCCTGCCCCGGCATCTCAAGCTCCCGGCCGTGGCGCAGGATGGCCTCGGCCTCGGGCGTGTAGGCGCCGTCGGGGCCGTGCAGGACCAGGCCGCCGGCGAGGATGAGCGGAGTCGCCCTGCCCTTCTGGCCATGGACGATGACCCGCCGCGCCGCCTTGGGCCCGGCACCCCCCGTCTCCGGCGGTCCCGGCCACAGGGGGAAGACGACGATGGCGCCAAGGGTGCGGCGGAGCCCGGCCAGCACCCCGTCCAGGCGGTCGGCCCGGTGGATGACGGTGACGCTGCCCTTGGGCCGCACCATGCGGAGGCAGAAATCGAGCCAGTCGGCGAGCCCGGCAGCGCCCTCTACCACGGTCGCCGCCTTGGCTTCGTCCGGGGGCGGGCGGCCGCGGCCTGCCTCCAGGTAGGGCGGGTTGGCCATGACGTGATCGAAGGAGCCGGGCGCCAGTTCCGGCGGCGGGTCGAGGAGGTCGCCGGTGACGATGGTGACCCGGCCTGCGAGGCCGTTGGCTTCGACATTGCGCCGGGCGAGGCCGGCGAGACCGTCGTCGGCCTCGATACCCTGGACGCGGACCTCGGGAACACGGGCCGCCAGACACAGGGACGCGGCGCCGGCGCCGGCGCCGACGTCGAGGATGGTTTCGCCCGGGGCCGCGGGGACGGCGGCGGCGAGAAGTACCGGGTCGATGGCCGCCCGGTAGCCGCGGGCGGGCTGGAAAAACCGCACCCGGCCGCCGAGCAGGGCATCCTCGCTGACGGCGCCGGGATCGGCCGTTTCCCGTCGCTCAGCCATCGCCGCGACCGATGCTGTCGGCGGCGGCAAGGACCCGGGCGGCGCGCCAGTAGTCGCCGTCGGAAACCATGACCCGGCGGGGTATGGCACCGACGCTGCCCTCGATGACGCTGGTATGCACGTCAAGGATCACCGAGCCGATGTCCTCCCCGGTGAGGGCCGCGGTGAGCCACGACAGAAGCACGGGATCGTTGCTGCGCACCAGTTCCTTCATCGGCCTTTCGCCTCGAAGTTGGGGCCCGCCCGCGCACCGCCCGTGGGCGATGCGGGCTTGACCACCGGGTCATCGCGTTCCTATGCTCCAGGGTGCATCGCCGCGCGTCAAGAATATCAAGAGGGGAGGAACAAGCGTGGGCGTCGTCGTAAGCCTGGAAGGCGGCCGAAACAAGAAGCCTTCCCTGACACCGCTGATGACCCTGGTCGCAGAGGACCTGAGGGCGGTCAACGAACTGATCATCCGGCGCATGGATTCGCCCGTGGCCATGATCCCGCAACTGGCGGGACACGTGGTGGCGGCCGGCGGCAAGCGGCTGAGGCCGATGCTGACCCTGGCCGCGGCCCACATGTGCGGTTACGAGGGCACGCGCCATATCGCCCTCGCCGCCTGCGTCGAGTTCATCCATACCGCGACCCTGCTGCACGACGACGTGGTCGACGACAGCGAACTGCGCCGCGGCCTGGCCACAGCCAACGCGGTGTGGGGCAACAAGGCCAGCGTCCTGGTCGGGGACTTCCTGTTCAGCCGGTCGTTCGAACTGATGGTCGAGGACGGATCGCTGGAAATCCTCGCCATCCTGTCGCGGGCCTCGTCGCTGATCGCCGAGGGCGAGGTGCTGCAGCTCATCACCACCAACGACACGGAAACCGGCGAGACCGCGTATCTCGACGTGATCACGGCGAAAACGGCGGAGCTTTTCGCCGCCGCGTGCCGCATCGGCGCCGTCATCCCGGGCCGCCCCAAGGTCGAGGAGGACGCGCTGGAGACCTTCGGCATGAACCTGGGCATCGCCTTCCAGCTCATCGACGACGTGCTCGACTATTCGGCCAAGCAGGCGACCCTGGGCAAGACCGTCGGCGACGACTTCCGCGAGGGCAAGATCACCCTGCCGGTGGTGCTGGCGTTCCGCCGCGGCGACGAGGGCGAACGCGCCTTCTGGCGGCAGACGCTGGAGGACCTGGAACAGGGGCCGGACGACCTCAAGCTGGCGATCGAACTGATGGAGCGCCACGACGCCCTCGCCGACACGGTGGAACGGGCGCGGCACTACGGCGCCATCGCCCGGGACGCGCTCGGCATCTTCACCGACAGCCCGGAGAAGGCGGCGCTCGTCGACCTCATCGACTTCTGCATCGAACGCGCCCACTGAGGGGCCGGGCGACAGGCACCTTGCCCTGATCCACCCCCGGCGGTATAAATCCGCCTCCTGGCGTATCGGAGTGTAGCTCAGCCTGGTAGAGCACCGTCTTCGGGAGGCGGGGGCCGGAGGTTCAAATCCTCTCACTCCGACCATTACCGCCAGCAAGCTGGCAAGATCCGGCCGCCCCCGTGCCGTTTTCCCTCAGCCCAATATCTGCAGCAGAATGATGATGTTGCCGACCCAGCCGACGAAGAAGGCGATGGTGCGGACGAAGGGGATGCCTGCCGTCTGGCCAGCGACCTGGACCAGCCGGGACCAGAAGAACAGGTTGGCGCCCAGGGCCGTGGCCTCGTTGGCCGCCCCGGTGAGGTGGGCGACGATCACCAGGACCGCGAAGGGGGCCAGGTTCTCGACCACGTTCATGTGGGCCCGGTGGAGCCGCTGCGCCCACTGGGGGAGCTCGGAATAGTTGCAGGCCGGATAGCTGACCATGCGCATCAGGCCGAAGTGGGTGATGCCCATCAGGATGTAGGGCAGCCACATGACGATGGAGAGCAGGGCCGTGAAAACCAGGAGCTTGAGATCGGTCGTCATTGCGATGGCAGTGGTCATGACAAGAACCTCCATATTCGGTTCGGGGCATTAGATCACCGTCGGCGCTGGACGGGGTACCGTAAATTGGGGGGCGGCCAGGCATGACGAACCCGGGACTTGACCTTGGGGCCGCGATGGCACATGGCTTGGATGCCACCGCGGGCGTTGCCAAATGCGCGCGCGGACTCAAAGGAAAGGGTCACCGATGAACGTCCTGGTGCTCAACTGCGGTTCGTCGACGGTCAAGTTCCAGATCATCGAAACCGACGCCGAGCTTATCGCCGCCGACGCCGACCGGCGGCTGGCGCGGGGCGTGGTCGAGCGCATCGGCGGCCAGGCCCTGGTTACCCTGGAGGCCGAAGGCCGGCCCAAGGAGCGCTTCGCCGAGCCGCTCCGCGATCACCGCGCCGCCATCGACCTGATCCTGCGCTGGATCGTCAAGGACGGCACCGGCATCGAGGGTATCCGGTCCCTGGGCGATATCCATGCCGTCGGCCACCGGGTGGTGCACGGGGGCGAGAAGTTCCGCGCCCACGCGCGCATCGACGACACCGTGATCGACGGCATCGAGGACTGCATCGAGCTGGCGCCGCTGCACAACCCGGTCAACCTGAAGGGTATCCGGGCGACGGCGGAACTACTGGGCACGGGGGTGCCCCAGGTGGCGGTGTTCGACACCGCCTTCCACGCGACCATGCCGGAGACTTCGTACCTTTACGGCATCCCCTACCAGCTCTACCGGCGCCACAAGGTCCGGCGCTACGGCTTCCACGGAACCTCGCACCAGTACCTGGCCTACCGCTACGGCCAGATGACCGGCGTCGATACCGGGGCGGTCAACATCATCACCCTGCACCTGGGGAACGGCTGTTCGGCTTGCGCCATTCGCGGGGGGCGGTCCTTCGCAACCTCCATGGGGTTCACGCCGCTGGAAGGACTGCTGATGGGGACGCGCTCGGGGAACGTCGATCCATCCCTGGTCGAGTACCTGATCATGAAGGAGGGCCTGAACCTGCCCGAGGTGGACATGCTGCTCAACAAGCAGTCGGGGCTGCTCGGCATCTCCGGCCTGACCAGCGACATGCGCGACCTGCTGGAGGAGGAGGCGGAAAACCAGGACCGCCGCGCGACCCTGGCCATCGACCTGTTCTGCCGCCGGGTCAAGCACTACATCGGCGCCTACCTGGCGGAGATGGGCGGGGCCGACGCCATCGTCTTCAGCGGCGGCATCGGCGAGAACGCGCCGGAGGTCCGGCGCCGGGTGTGCGCCGGGCTCGAGTGGCTGGGCCTGGTTCTCGACGACGGGCGGAACACAGGCCTGCCGGGCGGGGCGGACGGCGAGATCACGGCGGAAGGATCGCACCTCAAGGCCTACGTGATCCCGACCAACGAGGAACTGCTGATCGCACGGGAAACGTGTGCCGTCCTGTCGCCGTGACGCCGACGCCGGCCGGGGGCCAAAAACTCGGTGAATTCCGGCCAACCTTAACCGGACGTTTACTCGGCGGCGCTACTATGCGGGCATGGAAAAGCAAATGGCAGTTTCGTACATAAGTGTGCTCCGCATGGCCAGCGGGTTGATGCGCGAACACGGCAAGGATGCCTCCACGGTCGCCACCCTGGAAGCGGAAAAGTTCATCAGCAAGGGTGACATGGACAGCTACCGGCTTTGGAAACGGGTCGAGATGGTCGTCGATGAAATGCTCACGTCGGGTCCTCCGGATTCAATGCTGGTACACTGACATGTTGAACCGCCGACTGAGCGACAAGATCGTTGCCGCGCACATGCAGGCCTGCGACCAGGAGAAGCCCGAGATCGCGGAGATGCTCATGCGGACCCTGGAAATGGACCTGTCCGCCGTCGGCGGCAGCCAGACTGAGCGCCGCAACGCGACCGAGACGCTGGAAGACGCCTTCGATCGCCACATCCGGATGAAGACCACCGTCTGAACGGCGCACGCCGGCGGCACACGCCCCCCGCAAATCCCATTTGAATTCCCCGGCATCCGGGTTTAAACCCGAAACTTGCGGCTGCCCGTCGACACGGCAGCCCATGGAGCATTTCAACCCGAGAGATTGACGTTCATGGAGAACTTCACGCCGCTGTCGGCGCTGGCCGGCGGCGTCCTGATCGGGGCCGCGGCCTCGATCCTGTTGTGGCTCAACGGCCGTATTGCCGGGATCAGCGGCATCGTCGGCGGCCTGCTGGCGCCGGTACGGGATGACACGGGATGGCGGGCCCTGTTCGTCCTCGGCCTGATTCTTGGGGCGGTGCTTTACAGGACCATGGGTGGGCCGCTGCAGACCATCGAGATCGAGACATCGCCGATCCTGCTGATCGCGGGCGGCCTGCTGGTCGGGTTCGGGACCCGCATGGGCGGGGGCTGCACCAGCGGTCACGGGGTCTGCGGCCTGGCGCGCCTGTCGCCGCGCTCGCTGGTCGCCACCGTGGTCTTCATGCTCAGCGCCGGCGTGACCGTTGCGGTGGTCCGCCACCTATTGGGAACAACGGGATGAGCCCGGCACGCAACATGGCGGCTCTGGGGGCCGGGGTGCTGTTCGGCCTGGGCCTTGCCATATCGCAGATGGTCAACCCGGCGAAGGTACTGGCGTTCCTCGATGTGGGCGGCAACTGGGACCCAAGTCTGGCCCTGGTGATGGGCGGGGCGCTGGCGGTCACGGGGGTGGCCTTCCGCCTGGTTCTGAAACGCCCGCGTCCGATGTTCGGCGATGCCTTCGCCGTGCCGACCAGAGGGGACGTGGACGGGCGCCTGGTAGGCGGCGCGATCGTGTTCGGCGTAGGTTGGGGCCTGATCGGCCTGTGCCCCGGACCGGCAATGGCGTCGATCGCCTATGGCATGGCCGAGTCGGTCTATTTCCTCGGCGCCATGCTCGCCGGCATGGCGGCCGCGCGGATCCTGCGGTGATTCCGTAACGGCACGGCATGCCGGGTCGGGTGCCAAATAGCTCCGGTTCAGGCGGCCTTCATGTCCTCAAGGAACCGCGATACTTCGGTATTGAGCGTATCGGATTGCTGGGACAGGTTTTCCGCTGACTCCATGACCTGGCCGGAGACCTGGCCGGTCTCGCCAGCGGCCTGGGTGACGCCGACGATGTTGGAGGAGACCTCCTGGGTGCCGGCCGCCGCCTGCTCGACGTTGCGGGCGATCTCCTGGGTCGCGGTGCCCTGCTCCTCCATGGCGGCGGCGATGGCGGAGGCGATTTCGTCGATTTCGGCGATGGTCCTGGAGATGCCCTCGATGGCACCCACTGCGTCCTGGGTGGCGGCCTGAATGTCGCCTATCTGGTTGCCGATCTCCTCTGTCGCCTTGGCCGTCTGGTTGGCCAGGTTCTTGACTTCCGACGCCACCACAGCGAACCCCTTGCCGGCCTCGCCGGCGCGGGCCGCCTCGATAGTGGCGTTGAGGGCCAGCAGGTTGGTCTGGTTGGCGATGCCGGTGATCAGTTCCACCACCTCGCCGATCTTGTTGGCAGCCTCGGCCAGTCCTTGGACCTTTTCGTTGGTGAGTTCGGCGTCCTTGACCGCCTTGCCGGCGATCTCGGAGGACTGGGCCACCTGGCGGCTGATCTCGGAGATCGAGCTGGAAAGCTCCTCGGCCGCCGCGGCCACGGTCTGGACATTGGTGGAGGCCTCTTCGGAAGCCGCCGCCACGGCCATCGACTGTTTGTTGGTTTCCTCCGCCGTCGTCGACATGGACTCGGCCGAGGTTTTCATGTCGGTCGCGGCGGTGGCCACGGTGTCAACCACGCCCTTGACGCTTTCCTCGAATCCGTCGGCCAGGGCGTTCAGCTTTTCACCAAACTGAATCGTGTTCTCATCGTCGTATGCGGTCATGGCCAGGTCCATGTCGAGGAAGACGAGCTTGGTCACGGCGCTGAGAACTTCCGCCGCCCGGGCTGGTTTCCTGCGGTAGGCCTGAATCACCAGTTCAGTCAGGCGGGTCAGGACGTAGGAATACCCCCCCATGTACCACTGGGCATCCAGGTTGATGCGGCTGTGGCGCCGGCCGATGGTCTCGACGCCGGTGAAATAGGCGTCGTCGAAGGCGGCACCGAAGAGGCGCAGCCAGTGCTGACCTTGGGCACCCTTAAGACGGTCGACCTGACCGCCGAGCAATTCGGAGACCTTGGGCCAGCGTGTGACGTGTTCGTAAAAGCCGTCGATGATGTCGGTGAAATGTTTTTCGAGGATAGGCGCAAAGTCGGCAAGGGCGGCCCGGGTCCCATCGTCGATCATTAAAAAACTAAGTCTTTCCTGGCGTTCCGCCGGGGAAAGGGGTTTTAATTGCGATATTTCAACCATTTAAACCCTCACTTGCAAATTCAATTCATTCTCAAATTTATAACCATCCCGTTAACAAACTACTAAAATCTAACCAATAAATTGTGATATGGTTGAATGTATGCGTCCAATTCGCCCGGTGATTGACACGCATGATGGACGGCCCGTCGCCAATCTTCTCAACGTAGCGGGTGCCCGGCGCTGATCGGGTGATTGCGCCGGGATCGTGAAAGTATGGTGGCAGAGTGAAATTGGCGAATAAAGATGCCGGTGGCTTACGGCGTTGCCGGCGTGCCCGGGGTCAGCGGCTGGCCTTTCGCATCTCGAGGAAGGTCTTGACCTTCATATCCGAAGCCAGCAGTTCGCCGATAGCCCAGGTGCACAGATTGAGCAGGCGTCCCTCGTAGCGGTCGCCGGCGGTGTCCTTCCACCGGGAATATTCATGATCGAAGGCGAAGAGAACATCCAGGTGCCCGTCGACGTGCTCCTCCAGATCGGTTTTCGGATAATTGATCACCGACAGGTAACGTTCCTCGTTGCGGAAGTGCTCGGCCAGGGTGTTCTTGAGCTGGAG
>JAJFIG010000171.1 GCA_021775195.1 Rhodospirillales bacterium
CCTCCGCCCAAGCGCCTTAACATAGCCACATGAGTCTTTTAAACTCCCGTTTATGACACCATCTCGCCCTTGGACTGATTTCATGAAATTTCTCATACCCGTCTTGATGATCGCCCTTGCAGCATCGGCACGGTCCGCCGGCGCCGAATCGGCCGCATTTACCATCAAGACCTTCCCGATCATCGTCGTCGCGGTCCGCGCCGACGGCACCCGGGTCAACGCCATGGTCAATACGTATCTGGACGTCGATGACGAGGATCATGCCGGCGTGGTCTGCGCCTGGTTTCCACGTGTTCGCGATGCCGTAACCAGGGTATTCAACCGCCATCGCGTCCGCGCGGTTGAGACCAAAATCGAATTCGCCGGCGCCGACGATAAAGTCAGGGTCGCCGTCAACAAGGCCCTGGAAGCCGACCTGGTCACCAACGTCAGGCTTTTCCACGGCCAGCGAACCGCAGACCAGGAGAAGGGCGACGGCAAAATCGTTGCCTGTTCCCGCGGCAAAGCCCACGTCAGTAAGGCCCAGAAAGGCAAGCGAAAGGTTGGGGACGTCTTCGACGACAAGACCCGCCGCAAGGTAAAAAAGCGGACCGGCAAATAGCAACCGAATCATTTTCAGTCATTTGCCGCCCGGAACGGCAGTTTCGTCGTCCCTTGGCCCCTTGGCGGCCCTCCCAAGGAGGTTTGCCGATCGCCCGCCGCCACCCGGCAAAAACTCCTTGAAAAACAACCAGAACCGGCGGATATCCCCCGCCCCGGGCGGAACCGGCCTACCGTGCGGTAAGCACCCGAAACCCTTTATTAATATTTGCGCGTTAAATCCTGGTTACTCTCCGTTTTGGGGCATTGGATACGGATTTGCATTTTCAGTACATGAGCATTTCATTAAAACTCGCGGTTGTATTTATAGTTTCTCAATTTTAACGAGAAAAAACGCCACCGTTCCCGACCGCCTTCCCATGACGAAGGCCGATGCGGGCGCGGCACCTAGGATTCAAGGGGCCATGGGAGCCATCGACAGCGAATACCTCTTCGAATTGGCGCGTCATAAGTCGTCTGCTGAACGGACCCGCCTGGCGGAAACCGTTTCCGATCTCTTCGAGGAACGAAACGAGGCCCTGAGCGACCGCGAGCGGTCGTTAATGTTTGATATCCTTCATACGGTCATCCACGATGTCGAAGCCTCGGTCCGCAAGAACCTCGGTGAACGTCTGTCAGCCGTCGCCGATGTTCCCCGCGACTTGGTCCGGGTTCTTGCCAACAGTGAATTCGAAGTCGCCAACCCGGTGTTGATGCGAAGCGAGGTTCTATCCGACGAGGACCTGATCGAGGTCATCCGTTACCGCACTCTCGAGCATAAACTCGCCATCACTCAGCGTAATACCGTCAGCGAAGTCGTTTCCGACGTCCTCGTGGGGACAGGCAACGAAAGCGTGATTTGCTCACTGCTGTCGAACCCGAACAGCCGCATCTCCAAGGCGACAATGGAATACATTGTCGAGCAGTCAAAGCGCGTCGATACTTTCCAGGAGCCCATCCTGCGCCGTCAGGATCTCGACCCCGCCCTGGCCAAACGCATGTTCGTCTGGGTATCGGCGGTACTGCGCCAGCACATCATCGAGAATTTCGAAATCGATGCCGAGACCATCGATCAGCTTCTCGAGGTTATTGCCTGCGAGGAGTTCAAGGCGGCACCTAAGAAGGACGCCCGGAAATCCACCGAACTGGCCAAGCGGCTGGAAGAAGAAGGCATGGCAACGCCCGACATGATGCTGGACGCCCTTCGCGAAGGAGAGGTTCCGCTCTTCACGGCAATGTTCTGCCGCATGTCGGGGCTCCGAGAGCCGATGTTCATGCGCATCCTTTTCGATCCCGGCGGAGAGGGCCTGGCCATCGCCTGCAAGGCCATCGGCCTGGGCAAGGCCGTCCTGTCATCCATCTACACCATCAGCCGCAAGGCCCGCCCCGAGAGCGTAAAGGGCATCCGCCGCGAGACCCGCCGGCTGCTCAACTTCTTTGACCACATGAGCGAGGATGCCGCCAAATCCGTCCTCGAGCGGTGGAAAACGGAGAAGGATTACCGTGCCGCCATCCGCGAACTCGAAGTAGGCACGTAGATCGATGAAGACTTGCCGCGACGACCAAGGGAAAAAACCAGCGCGCGACGAGCCTGGTGAGCAGAACCTTCGCGACTCGAAGGACGCCAGTAG
Organism: Rhodospirillales bacterium; assembly: GCA_021775195.1. Classification (GTDB taxonomy): domain Bacteria; phylum Pseudomonadota; class Alphaproteobacteria; order Rhodospirillales; family 2-02-FULL-58-16; genus JAJFIG01. The sequence goes on from JAJFIG010000171.1 coordinate 2,211, forward strand.
TGCCTCGACAGGAAAATCCCCCCCCAGTGGGCTCGAACGCCGACGTCCACGGGCTGAACCACTGCCGGCTGCCGCCGTCGACGCCAAACGCCGCCTCGATGATATCACCCGCCTGGTATCTGATTGGGTATGGGAAGCCGACGCAGACATTCGCCTGACCTATGCTTCCCACCGGATCGTCGAACTCCTCGGGCAGCAACCTATCGAGCTCGTCGGACATCGCCTCTCCGATTTTGGAACCTTTGTCACATCCGACGGTCATGCCCTCGACCCCCAATGGCGCTCACCGTTTCGCGACATTCCGTTTGAAACCAAGGACCGTGACGGCAACATCCGTTACTTCCTGATCAGCGGCCTGCCCATTTACAATCCCGAAAACGACTCCTTCGAGGGCGTTCGAGGGACCGCCAAGGACATCACCGAGCGCAAGATGGACGAGGCCAAGATCCTCTATCACGCCCATTACGATCCTCTGACCGACCTCCCCAACCGGACGCTTTTTTTCGACCGCCTTTCCGCCGCCCTTTCCGCCGCCCGAGGCAAGGACCGGTTAGTCGCGCTTTTGTTCATCGACCTCGATCGCTTCAAGGTCGTCAACGATTCCTTCGGCCACATCGTCGGCGATCGCCTGCTGAAGATGGCCGCCGAACGCCTCAAGGCCTGCGTTCGTGAAACCGACGTCGTCGCCCGCTACGGCGGTGACGAATTCGCCGCCCTGACCGAACACACAGTCGCCCGCCTGGGCGGTGACGAGTTCACGATCATTCTCCAGGACATTGCCGAGACTGGCGATTCAGCGGTCGTTGCGCAGCGGGTGATCGAGGCCCTGTCCGAACCCTTCCAACTCAACCGCTTCGAGGCCTTCATCGGAGCCAGCATTGGCATCACAACCTATCCCTCGGACGGCAAAGATGCCATCACCATGCTGCGCAATGCCGACATGGCCATGTACCGGGCCAAGGAATCGGGGCGCAACGCCTATCGGTTCTTCACACCGGAAATGAATGCCACCGCCGTCGCCCGCATGGACCTGCAGAACGACCTGCACCGGGCCTTGGAGCGGGGCGAGTTCAGTGTCGTCTATCAGCCCATTCTCGAACCCGTGACGGCACGGGTGGCAGGGGCCGAGGCCCTGATCCGCTGGAATCACCCAACGCGAGGCGCGGTGGCGCCCGACCAGTTCATCCCGTTGGCCGAGGAGACCGGCCTGATTGTCCCCATCGGCGAGTGGGTCCTACGCACCGCCTGCGCCGAGGCCAGCGCCTGGCAGAAAATGGGATGGCCGGGCCTCGGGATTTCGGTAAACCTGTCCCGGCGCCAGTTGCAAAGGAACCTGACCCATGACGACGTCGGCCGGGTGCTGGCCGAGACCGGCTTGCCGGCACACCTGCTGGCGTTCGAAATCACCGAGAGTTTGATCATGGACGATACTGATCATGCCCTGTCCTGGTTCAAGGCCATCAAGGACATGGGGATCAGCCTGTCCATTGACGATTTTGGTACCGGGTACTCCTCGCTCGGATACCTCAAGCGCTTCCCAGTCGACGTTGTCAAGATCGACCGCTCCTTCGTCAGCGACCTGGACGCCTCGGACGGGGACATCGCCCTGATCGAGGGCATCATCGCCCTCGCCCACAGCCTCGGGCTAAAGGTCGTGGCCGAAGGTGTCGAGACCCGCGCGCAGTTGGATTTCCTGCGCTCGCGTAAGTGCGACCTGGCCCAGGGCTACCTTTTCAGCAAACCCCTGGCGACCGATGATTTCCGTGCCCTCATGGCCCGCCATGGGATGGGGTGGGCCACAGTCGTCCAGGCATTCGGCGACGTGTCGTCACTGTCCGTCGAACTCCAGGGCGATTGACGGGTTCCCTCGGGAGCTCGTCCGGGCCGGGCGTCCGCCGTTGCCGATTGGCGTCGTCCCCCCCATATATGATAACGTTCCATCAGGCCGCTGCAACGGATCCGCCCGACACCGTAACAGAGACCGGTTCCCGCAGCGTCCCCCACAAATAAGGGGCCGTACCATGCGCCATATTGTCCTGGTTCTGTTCTTGACGGCAGCGACGGCGATGTCAGGTCCGCCGGCCGTCCTCGCGGCGGAATCCGGTAACCACAGCCAGGAAGCTGAACGGCTGCTCGAGGACGCCACCCGCACCGTTATGCATGCCTTCAAGCAGATGCTGATGGCTATTCCCCAGTATGCCGCGCCGGAAATCCTGGAGAACGGCGACATCATTATCCGCCGAATTCAACCCAAACCCGACGATAAGGACGCCACGCCACCGCCGACCCACCCCCATGGCGGCACCAAAATCTGACCGTCAATAGGACGAATGGCCTATAGCCCTTTCCGGCCAAGTGGAGCCATTTGGCCGGGTAGGGCTCTAGCATCCGCCAAGCGGTTGGATCAAAAGAGATAATTGGATACTATGCGGCGGGGGCAGACCTCCGGCGGAGAAAAGCGATGGCCAAGACCTTAGAGGATTTTTTTGGTGACAACGTCATAGACGGCGGCGACGGCGATCACACCGAGAACGTCCGCGACATTTTCGCACAAATGATCGAGCGCCAGCGCCGCCTAGCCGAAGAAGAAGTCAACGGCACGCTCTCGGTCCTCGACAGCGGATCCAAGACTTGGTGGGAACGGCACGACGGCGGTTGGAAAGTCACCCCCAAGTGGCAGGGCATGGCCGTTACCCTGGGCAACGATGGGTCGGTCAAGGCCATCCGATGTGAAAATCCCAAAGATCTGGTCAAGGTGATCGATACCATCAAGGATGCCAACGACACCGGCCTGTTCGACCAGCGCCTTCAGGAAATCCAGAAGGTCAAGATCATTGAGGCGCAGAAAAAGGACCGGGCCCGCAAGGGGCCCTGACCGATCGCAGGCTCTTTTCATCAATGGCACCGTTCACGCCGCCGCCCCATCGGTCCCTTCGCCCTTGGCGATTTTATAGGTGTTCTTCCCCCGGCGCTTGGCCTCGTACATGGCGTTGTCGGCGGCCTTGAGAAGATCATCGGGCATGTCCCCGTGGTCCGGATAAAGCGCAATCCCGATGCTTGCGCCGGCAGGCGTGGTCTCGGCATCAATGGTTTTACCGTCGTATTCGAAAGGTCGGGATAACCCAGCGAGAACCTTGGCCGCGATCTTCGCCGCCGCCCCATCGTCCTCTATGTCGGTGAGGACGATAATGAACTCGTCACCACCGAAACGCGCCGCTGTATCTGTTTCGCGAATGCTCGACGCCAGCCACCCGCCGATTTCGGCCAGGAGATGATCGCCCGCCGCGTGGCCGAGGGCATCGTTGATCGCCTTGAATCCGTCCAGATCGATGAACAGCAGCGCCGCCTTCGTATCGTTGCGGCGTGCCCGCGCCATGGCGCTCGACAAGCGGTCGAAGCCGAGGTCGCGGTTGGGCAGCCCGGTCAAGGCGTCATGGCTCGCCATGTGGCGAATCTCGTTCTCGGCCTGTTTGCGGTCGGTAATATCCTGGATGAACGCGATGAAATATTCCACGGAACCGGCATCGTCCCGCTGGCAGCGCATCGACAGAATTGCCGGCAGGACGGTTCCGTCCTTGCGGATGTAGCGCTTTTCCAAGGAGTAACCGTCGATCTCGCCGGCCATGACCCGCTCAAACTGCTTTTCATCCATGTCCCGGTCGTCGGGATGGGTCAACTGGGCCCAGGTCAGGGACAGCAATTCCTTCCGCCGATAGCCCAGCATGTCGCAAAGATGGCCGTTTACCCGTGACCAGCGTTTTCGCGGTGAGGTTTCGGCAATGCCGATCAAGCCAAGATCGAAGATGCGGCGAAACCGTTCCTCGTTGTGGCGCAGGCTTCTTTCCGCCCGCCGCCGCTGATTGATTTCGCGGCGCTGCGCCCAGGCGCCATGGGCAGCACCGACTCCGAGGATCAGCGACAGGATGAGAAGGGAAACGATGGTCCAGTTGGGCCCTTTCTTGTAGGCCGTGAACGTCAACATGACGTCCCCGCCGATAGGCTCC
>JAJFIG010000172.1 GCA_021775195.1 Rhodospirillales bacterium
ATCAGCAGCGGCGAGGCCATCCATCACATGCTGGTGCGCCTGACGGTCGACGGTGACCTGGTGGTGCGGGCGGCGGAGGCGGCGACGGAGGCGGGGCCGTTCAACCCATGCGGCGACATTACGGCGAGTTTCCAGGCCCTCGCGGGCCTGCGCATCGCACCGGGCTGGCGCAAGGCGGTCCTGGGTCGGTTCGGCGGCGTCAAGGGCTGTACCCACCTGACCGACATGCTGCTGGGGCCGCTGGCCGCCACCGCCTGGCAGACGGTGGCGCCGGCGCGCAAGAAAAGGGGAACCACCGGCGGCGGCGAGAAACCGGTGCTGCTGGACAGCTGCCACGCCTTCGCCAGCGACAGCGACGTGGTCAGGAAACGCTGGCCTGAATTCTACAAAAAGCGGTAGCCGACCGGGGTCAGGCGTTGCCGCTGACCTCGGTCGCGGCGGCTCTTTTCGAGGACGCCCGCGAGGTCTTGATTCTCGCCAGTTTCCCGGTGAGAGGCGCCCCGACCTGTTCGTCCTTGCCGTACCCGGCAAGGATACTGCGCCGGATCCAGGATTTCCTCGAGCGGGAGCGGGAACGGGTCGCGGTGGCACGCAGATAGGCGACGATAAACGTGCGGATGACCGACGTTCGGCTGGCATCGGTGCGGCGCAACTCGATGAGCGAACAAAGTTCGTTGAGGCTCATGCCCTCGCGGCGGCAGACATCATCGAGCGCTTCCCATATTTCCGCCTCGAGCCGAAGGCTGGTGCGAAAACCGTTGATGACAACGTTCTTGCTGAGCAACTCCGTATTCATGCTTTCCTCCTCGCGGTCCCGTGCCCGTTTGCGGCAACGGACCGTGGCCGCGATGACGCTAATACTGAAACCAAACGAAAGGAGCCTTATATGAGCTGGACCACCCCTTAATTTCCGCTATCCTTAGTCCAAACGGCTCCTCGCATTTCATTACTAAAATATTCGTCGCCCCCTCTACCCCCGATCGGCTCGCCTTCACCGGAAGATTCGCACCAAGGTAGTATGCCATTCGGCGTGACGCGATTTCGCCGATATTCGGTTGTCCGAATCGGGTACATATCAGGTTATGTCATGAAGACAACCGGATAAATTGGGGTTTTTCCCATTTATTATTAGGGATTTTCCCTAACTAACGATTCTGGAGCGCGGCCTTTTTCATTAGATCCGCCAATGACTTGGCCTTCATCTTCTCCATTACCTTGGAGCGATGAACCTCGACGGTTTTTTCACTGATATCCAGGCTCCCCGCGATCACCTTATTGGTTTGACCCGTGACCACCATGTCCAGGACCTGACGTTCACGCGGGGTCAGGGTTTCCCACTGCCGCATGACCTTGGCCTGCTTCACCCGCTGGCGCTCGGCGCGGACACTTCGCTCCACGGCCCTTTGCACCCGCTCCAGGAGGATCTGGTTGTTGAAGGGCTTTTCGATGAAATCGAAGGCGCCGCCCTTCATGGCGTGAACGGCCATCTGGACGTCACCGTGGCCGGTGATCATGATCACGGGAAGATCGATCCTGCGCTCGGTGAGCACGTCCTGCAATTCCAGACCGCTCATGCCGGCCATGCGGACGTCCAGCAACAGACACCCCGGCAGGCCGACCTCGTAGGCGTCCAGGAACGCCTGGGCGGACGGATAGTCGGCGGTCTTGATATCCACCGAGGAAACAAGCCAGTTCAGCGCCCCGCGAACGGCCTCGTCGTCGTCAACGATGAAAACTGTGGGCTCGGGCGTCATCGCGGCCTACTTCCCCCATTTCCTCCCCAACCGGGAGGGCAATCTGAAACACGGTCCCGCCATGGGCATCCGACGTCGCCCAAAGACGTCCGCCATGGGCCTCGATGATCGACCGGCTGATGGACAACCCCATGCCGAGGCCATTGGCCTTGGTGGTAAAGAAGGGCTCGAAAACCCGGTCAAGCAACGAGCCCGGAACACCAACGCCAGAGTCCCGAACAGACACCGAAACGGTCCCATCGTTACCCAATGCCGTGCCGATGACAAGGTCGCGGATGACCGAACTGGTTCCGCCGATGGCCTCGATGCCGTTGCGGGTGAGATTGAGGATGACCTGTTGAACCTGGATCGGATCGACGAAAACCGGCGGCAGGTCATCGGCAAGCTGCAACTGCACGGATACATCGTACCGCCGAGCCTCCGCCTGGACCAAACCGGTGACGTCGGCAATGGCGTCGTTGATGTTGACGGCCTGCTGTTCGGGAGCCTTCTTGCGCACGAAATTGCGGATGCGGCGAAGAATGGCGCCGGCGCGCTCGGCCTGTTCGCTGGCCTCCACCAGGGCACCGAGCAGTTCCTTGGGTTTGACCCGCGGGCTCCGCAGCTTGTCGACACAGCCCTGGGTATAGGTGGAGATGGCGGAAATCGGCTGGTTGAGCTCATGGGCCAGGCTGGTGGCCATTTCGCCCATGGCGCTGAGCCGCCAGACATGGGCGAGTTCGTCCTGGTGGCGGCGGGAATCCTCTTCGGCGTGCTTGTGTTCGGTAATGTCGACGACGGTCATCAGGACAGCCGGTGCTTCTTCCCAAGATACGACGCTGACCCGGTTCTCCAGCCAGATCACGGTTCCGTCCTTTCGCACGCCCTGGTACTCGTAAGACCCCGGTGCGTCGGCGCCGATCACACGCTGGTTGTGATAGTGGCGCATTCGGTCGCGCTCATGCGGGGCGTTGAGCTCCAGCACCGATCCAAGGGCGACGATCTCCTCGGGCCCGCTGTAGCCGAACATGTCGGCGAAGGCCTGATTGACAAACAAGGGAACGAAATTCCTGTTGATCAGGACACCCTGGATGGATCCCTCGATGAGGCTGCGGAAGCGTTCCTCGCTTCCCCTCAGCGCTTCCTCGACATGCTTGAGTTCGGTGATATCGGTCTCGGAGACGACGATGCCGCCGTCGGGCGTCCGCGCTTCCTTGATGATGTACCAGGTGCCGTTGGAGAGCTCGCGAATGATCGGCCCGGTGGGATTTCGGTGATGCTCCAGGCGTTCCCGGAAATATTCCTTCTCGCGGCCGATGGCAGCAGTGATGATCCGGTTTTCGACGTTTCTGTACATCAGGTCCTCGAACGGCATGCCGGGAACCAGGATATCCTCGGCGCCCGGTTGCAGGCGCCTGTATTCCTCGTTCAACATGACCAGGCGGTCGTCGGCATCGTAGAGGGCGAAGCCCTCCTGCAGGTTCTCGACGGCGCCCAGCAGGCGTTCCTCGCTCTGGCGCAACGCCTGTTCAATCTTTTTGAGCTCGGTGATCTCGATGAAGCTGAGAGCGATGCCGCCTTCCGGGGTACGGGCCTCCTTGAGGATGTACCAGGAACCGTCGGCAAACTGGCGGATGATCTCGCCCCCGGGGTTGTGATGGCGGCCGACCCGCTCGCGGATGAACTCCTCCTCGCGCCCGACCGCATCCAGGATGACCCCGCGTTCGACATTCTTCCGCAACACATCCTCGTAGCGCAATCCCCGGTCCAGAGCCTCCTGGGCGAAGGGATTCAAGCGATTGTATTCGGCGTTCATGATCACCAGGCGGTCGTCGGCGTCGAAGAGAGCGAAGCCCTCCTGGAGGCTCTCGACGGCGCCGCGCAGGCGCCCCTCGCTCGTGCGCATCGCCTCTTCCGCCCTGCGCCGGTCGCTGATGTCGGCCTGAATGACGCCGATGGCAATGACCTTGCCGTCGGCGTCGAGAATGGGAAATTTCACGACCATGACCGTGCGATTGGTACCGTCCTTGAGTACGGACTCGGTCTCGATCTCGCGCTCCATCACCCAGCCGGTTTCGACGACCCGGCGGTCGTTGGCGAGAATCTGTTCCGCGACCTCGGGGAGGTAGATGTCGCCGGGCGTCATGCCCTGGACCGTCTCCGGATCGATGTTGTACCAGTCGGCATAGGTCTTGTTGACCATGAGGTAGCGACTGTCCGGGTCCTTGAGGAAAATGGCCGTCGGCGAGTTGTCGACGACGGCGCGGAACCACTGTTCTTTCTCCAGACGTTCGCGCTCGGCCCGCTTGTGCTCGGTGACGTTGGTTGCGATGGAGCCGATATTCTTCAGGTTGCCGTCGGAATCGAAGACGGGAAACTTGACCGTACGGTAAACCCGCTTTTCACCTTGTATGGTCAATTCCTCCTCGCGCTCCACCACCGTTCCCGTCGAAATGACGGCGCGGGTGTGAGCCTCGGCCAATGTGGCGTGGTCGGGCGGGAGAACGTCTCCCGTCATCCGGCCGATCACCTGGTCGGCCGAGACCCCGAGTTCCCGTTCGTACTGACGATTGACGAGGAGATAACGGCCATCCTTGTCCTTGAGGGAAACGATCGCCGGCGAGTTGTCGACGATGGCCCGGAACCGTTCCTCGCTTTCGCGCAAGGCCTCTTCCGCCCGCTTGCGCTCGGTGATATCGCGAAAGACGGCAAGGATCACCGTTTGCCCCTCATAGGTGACGGGCGTGCCGCTGGACTCGACGACAAAGGTCTGGCCGTCGAGGCGGAACCAGACCTGTTCCATCGGCGGCACGGTGAGCCCCTGTTCCTCCACCATCCGGCGCCGCGCCGCGGCGGCGTCCCGGTAATCGGGATGGCACAAGTCCACGACCGATCTGCCGACAAGGTCCTCGGCACCGTCGGCACCAAGCAAACGGGCGGCGGCCGCGTTGGCGAAGATGACCCCGCCTTGCCGGTGAACGAGGATTCCGTCCGGAGACAGCTCGACGAGGCGGCGGTAGCGTTCCTCGCTTTCGCGCAGGTCGCCCTCGGCCCGGGCACGCTCGACCGCATTATCCTTGAAGACCTGCATCGCCTCGGCCATGGATGCGATCTCGCTGCTCTGCCGGGGCATGGGGATTTCGGTATCGAGTTCGTTGTCGGCCAGGCGGGTCATGGCACTGGTCATGGCGACCAATGGTTTCGATATGCGCGTGGCGAACACCAGCGACAACAAAATCACGCCGGCAAGGGAGCCGCCGGCAATAATCACAAACCACTTCTGGATCTCGTTTCTTGTCCGGTACCCCAGGGCCGCCATCTGACCCTCGGCCTCCAGCGCCTTGGCTTCAGTTATGCCGGCACAACGAACGCCAAGCACCTGACCTTCAACTGCCCGCAGGGGCGTACAATCGAGAACATACGCCTCGGTTCCGACAACAAGAGAAATGATCTTGCGGCCAGTCTTTTCGATGTCCGCCTTCGTGGTGTCATCGATCACGGGGACGGCCGCAGGGAACCCCGCACTGGCGATGGGTACGGTGTCGAAGAAGGTCACGAAAGCGGTTTTCGTCAGGCGTTGGAGTTTCTCCAGGGGTTCCGTGTACCGATTCAATATCTTGCCGACGAAGAGAAAGCCGAGCGGGTCGCCGAATTCGTCGATAACGATGCGCGCCGAAACCATGCCGAGGGCGCCCCTGCCCGCAATCCCGCGATCCTGAAGTCCGTAATTCCGCAGGAATTCGGGGTCCAGGCGCAAATAGCCTGTAACAGCCTGCGGGGCGCCGTCTGTCAAATATGCGACAAGGTCCAGGATACGCCTGCCAATTTCCGAGGCCTGGAAATGTCGGCTGGCTTCGATGTCGTCGACCTCTCCCCGGGAAGACGCCAGCAAGATGCCGTCCAGATCAAAGACCGCCATGATATCCACGCCATGTTTTTCGGCGGCCGGGCTCAGCGACGCATTCAACGGCTCGGGCTGGCTTTTACGAACAAATGTGATGATGTCCTGGCGATGGCTTACGGCATCCGCCGTGACCCCGACATGATTGAGGAGATCGTCGCTGATCATGCCGAAGGTCCTAAGGGAACGATCGAGGGTTGCCCTCACCTCCGATTTCATGAAACCGGCGACAAGATCGCTCTGCTGGCGAATGCTTTCATCCAGCTTCCACCACAGGACCGCGGCGATGGCGACGACAATGGCAATCGCCATCGACATGAAGGTGGTCAGCAATTCCCGCTTCAGTGTTTTCATCGATCAGTATTCCAAGCGCCCGCTTCCCTCATCCGATGGGAACGCCACGGCCGCGCCGGATAATTTCCTTCGCGGCGGGCGACCTGATGAATTCTATGAACCCGGCAATAGCCCCCTTCCTGTTCGCTTCCTTGAAAATCAATGCCAGGGTTTCGAAGATCGGATATCCCGGATCGGCAGGCGGTTTGCCGTTAATAGATTGGATGACTACATCGGCGGCGAGGGCGTCGGGGTACGGCCCGAACCCGATAGCACCGGCCCTTTCCGACACGACTGCAAAATTTTCCCGAGTAAGCGTTGCCGTCTTCGACCTCCTGGTAATGGCAATATCGCCGAATCCCGGTAGCGATGTCCGCAGGATCCTGAGCGAGCTGTCGCCTTCCTCGCGTCGCACAACCCGAATCCTGGACGCGCTGCCACCGACGTCCTTCCAGTCGGTGAACGTGCCATCGTAAATACCCAGGATCTGCCGGGTGGTCAGATGGCGGACATCGACGCTTTTGTTGACGAAAAACACAACCGCCACCTTGGCAAAGGGGAGGTAGGTCAAACCGTAGGGCTTTTCCCGGTCCTTGATTTTCCGGGCTACCCGCCCGAGTGCATAGCGATCATTGCCGACGAACTTGATCCCACCCGAGGAACCGACACTCCTGGGAATGGTAACGACAATTCCAGGATTGGCCTTCATAAAGGCTTCGGCGACGCTCTTGAGGATGGTAACGCCGTCCCCGGTTCCGACGACGGTGATCTCTTCCGCCCAGGCCGGCAAGGCCAAGGTTATCCCCAGGACAACGCTCAGAAACCGCTTAGGCGTCATCGCCGCTTCTCCACACCTGCCATGCCGCGTAAGTCCTGGTTGTGTCCCCTATATGACCTGGTTTTCGTTCAACCACAGGAGGCCACTCCGTGGACCTCGCACTGCCCAATTTCCCATCAGAAATCATGGGTCAAAGGACGTTATCATAAAGTTCCTTTCGCCTCCATGCGGAGAGATTCCATACCAATCCCGGTATCAGGGGGATTTACGCCGCCAGGATGCGGGCGGCAGGCAGTTGGCACGGAGGGCGGTACACCGCCGGAGGGCGCCATGCTGTCCGGCCTGGGACCGGGACATCGTCCCGGCGCATGCAAGTCCCGAGGCGTTTGGGGTCGTCGGGCGATCGGTTTACTGATAACGTCCCGGCTCGCCTGATTCTCGTATTCCGTTATGGAATCGTCGAAAGTCCGGTCATGGCAGCGGTTACTCAGCGTCGGGCCTACCTTCTTCTGGCGGCGGTCATCGTCGCCTGGGGCGTCAACTGGCCGGTGATGAAAGTCGGCCTCCTCTACATTCCACCACTGTGGTTTGCCGCCGCCCGGGTGCTGCTGGGTTGTGCCTGCATGTTCGTCCTGCTGGCGGTCCAGGGGCGGCTGCGGCTGCCCGCCCGACGCGACCTGCCGGTGGTGATTTCCGTCGGCGCCGTGCAGATCGCCCTGTCCCTGGCCCTGATCCATTTTTCCCTGCAGTTCGTCGACGCCGGGCGTTCGGCGATCCTGGCCTATACCAGCCCGCTGTGGGTGACGCCGCTGGCCGTGCTGGTGCTGAAGGAACGCCTGAGCACGGCCAAGATGGCCGGGCTGATCCTGGGTCTGGGCGGGGTGGCGGTGCTGTTCAACCCGCTGGGCTTCGATTTCACCGACCGCCCTGCCCTGCTGGGCAACGGACTCCTGCTGCTGACGTCGATGAGCTGGGCCGGAGTGATCATCCACATCCGCGGCTACCGCTGGCAGGTGGCGCCGCTGGACCTGATGCCGTGGCAGATGCTGCTCGGCGGGGTGCTCCTGAGCGGGCTGGCCCTGTGGTTCGAAGGCGACGAACCGGTGCGCTGGACGCCGACGCTCATCGCCGTCCTCGCCTACAACGGGCCGGTGGCCTCGGCCTTCTGCTTCTGGGCCTACGTCACCATCGCCCGGGCCCTGCCGGCGATCAGTACCTCGCTGGGCTCGCTTGGGGTGCCGGTAGCGGGGATGCTGTCAGCGGCGGTGTTCCTCGGCGAGGCGCTGTCGGCGACCAACATCGGTGGCCTGTTGCTGATCTCGCTGGGG
>JAJFIG010000173.1 GCA_021775195.1 Rhodospirillales bacterium
GCTGGCGGGTCGGCGAGGTTCACTGGGGCGGCTTCTCCACCCGGGCCCGGGTCAAGGCCGACTGGCTGGTGCCCCTCCCCGGCGGCATGTCCCTCGAGCAGGCCATGGCCTGCGGCACCGCCGGCTTCACCGCCATGCTCGCGATCATGGCCCTGGAGGATCACGGCCTCACCCCCGATAACGAGGGCGAGGTGCTGGTCACCGGCGCCGCCGGCGGCGTCGGCTCCGTCGCCGTCGCCGTGCTTGCCAACCTCGGCTACCGGGTCGCCGCCTCCACCGGCCGCGCCGCCACCCACGACTACCTCAGGGACCTCGGCGCCACCACCATCGTCGACCGCGCCGAACTCGAGACCCCGCCCAGGGGACCACTGGGGCCTGAGCGCTGGTCCGGCGCCGTCGACAGCGTCGGCGGTACCACCCTGGCCTCGGTGCTGGCGACCCTGCGCTACTGGGGCAGCTGTTCCTCCGTCGGCCTCGCCGCCGGCCCCGGGCTGCAGACCACGGTGATCCCCTTCCTGCTTCGCGGCATCAATCTGTTGGGCATCGATTCCAACACCTGCCCCGTGGAGCGCCGCCTCGCCTCCTGGCAGCGCCTTGCCGCCGACCTCCCCGCCGACAAGCTGGCGGCGATCACCTCGGTGGTGCCCCTGGCCGACATCCCCGGCCTCGCCGGCGAGATCCTCAAGGGCCAGGTCCGCGGCCGTACCGTCATCGACGTTCGCGCCTGAATCTGCTAAGGTAATGAAAACATTGGCTGCGTGTCCCTGATCACGGGGGGCGGGCAGGGGAGGCGGAAATGATGGTCAGGCACCTGGTTTTACCCGCCGTCGCCGTCCTTTTGGGCGGGTGCAGCCTCTCGGCGTTGTTCGAGGAGGAGGCCGCCGTTCAGCCCGACCCCGTCTACTGCTACCAGTCCCTCGGCCGCTCCACCGGTTCGGTGACCTGCTATCAGACTCCCGTTCACCGGGACCAGCGCCGCCTGGTCAATTTCTACGGCCCCCATCCCGAGACCTACCCGCGCCCGGCGCCGCCGGCTCCGGCCAGGCTGTCGCCGCCGCCGTCGGTGGATTTCTACGTCCGCGATCCCGAGCCCGTCCCGCCCGAGGCCCCGCCGCTGCCCGCCGCCAGACCCCGGGCCGACACCGGCGCCGTGGACGGCCTCGCCCTGGCCCTCGACCGCCCCGGCGGCTTCTAGAAACCCACCGCAAGGCCACCACACCCTTTTGCGGCGAACTTTCCTGCCGAATCGCGAAATTCGTCGTCCACATGCCGTGCCCCCCGCGCTACACTCGCCCCGCGTAAGGGTATTCGAGGGGCACCGATGAGACGTCCGGTGATGGTGTTGGGAGTGTGCTGGGCCGTGTGCCTTGCGCCGTTGCCGGTCCTGGCCGCCGATATCCCGGTTCCGTCCAATTACGGCCAGGCCATGTCCTGGTACCAGCGCGCCGCCCAGGCGGGCAACGCCCGGGCCCAGTATTTCCTTGGCCTTCAGCTTGAGCAGGGGGTTCACGGTGATCCCGATCCGGCCGCCGCCCTGTCGTGGTACCGCAAGGCCGCCGCCCAGGGCCATGTCGAGGCCGCCTACCGGCTGGCGCTGTTCTATTACCGGGGACGGGGCATGGCCCGGGACCTGACCGAGGCTGCCCGTTGGTTCCGGGTTGCCGCCGATGGCGGTTCGTCCAGGGCTCAGTACAACCTGGGCCTGATGGCCGAGCGCGGCCGCGGCATCCCCCGCGACACCGCCGAGGCCGTCCGCCGCTTCAAGCAGGCCGCCGACGGCGGCGTTGCCGTCGCGACCCTCAGCCTCAGCAGCCTCTATGCCCGCGGCGTCGGCGTCGCCCACGATCCCGTCAAGGCGCTGATGTGGGCCGAGATCGCCGCCGCCAGCGGCCTCGCCGTCGACAACGCCGCCCTGGACGCCCTCAAGACCGCCATGACGCCGGCCCAGATCAAGCAGGCCGAGGACCTGGCCCGTCGCCACTTGAGCCGCTGAACGGCCTCACGCGGCGCGCCCCCCCTTGACACCCTTTCGGCTTTGGACGTATAGGGCGGAGTCCCGCCGATTTGACGGGCGCCCAGCGCCCGCGGCGGCATGCCGTTTCCTGGGGCGGAGTAGCTCAGCTGGTTAGAGCAGCGGAATCATAATCCGCGTGTCGGGGGTTCGAGTCCCTCCTCCGCTACCAACAAAATCAAGGCCTTGGCTCTTTCGAGCCAGGGCCTTTTTCCTTTCCGGGGAAACAGTTGGGGTGTCTTTGGTCGTTCCTTGTTCGTTGGCCGTAAACACGTGGAAATCGACCTGTCGCTCCCGCCGTATGAGCTGTCATGGACAGATGCGATTTCGGAAACGAATGATGGTATAGTGCGCAATATGCATCAGCATTGAAATTTTTCATTTCATATTCGATAATTTTGTCGCAAAAGAGTTGGGAAATTTTGACCGCTTGCCGTTAGCGCGCCGCTTCCCGGAATCGCGCTGAAAGGGAGTGCCGATGAGAGACAAGGGTTACACGTTTCTCCGCGTCTACTCGATCATCGAGTCCGTCGTCGATTCCGACTGGCCGGTTTCGTCCGCCGACCTGAGCGAACGGGTCGGCCTCCCCAAACCGACAGCCCACCGCCTGTGCCAGTTGCTGGAAAGCGAACTCTTTCTGGTGCGCGAGGTTGATGGCAAACGCTATATTCCCGGCCCCCGCCTGAAATCCCTTGCGCTTGATATCCTGGGAACACAGACCTTTGCCCTTGAGCGCAGGGCGGTGCTCGAGCGTCTTTCGAAGGAAGTCGGAGAGACCTGCAACTTCACCGTACCCGAGGGCACGCACATGCTTTATGTGGACCGGGTCGAGACCGACTGGCCGCTCCGCATCGCCCTGCCGGTCGGAAGTCAGGTCCCGCTGCATTGCACCGCCAGCGGCAAACTGTATCTGAGCTCCATACCCGTTCGCGAACGGCGGCGTCTCCTGTCGAACATCGAGTTGGACGGCTACACGGACAACACCATTACCGACGCCAGGAAGCTTGAGGCCGATCTGAAGAAAATCAGGTCCGACCGGATGGGCGTCGACGATGAAGAGTTCTGCGACGGCATGGTTGCCGTCTCCGTTCCCGTCAACGATTCCCAGGGGCGAATCTGCGCCACACTCGCGGTCCATGGCCCAAAGCAGCGCATGGACCTGGACAAGGCGAAATCGATCGTGCCGGTAATGCGTCGGGCGGCCGCGGAACTCTCGGCAGATCGGAAAGTGCCCTAAGCGCCGGCGAACGACATATGGCCATTCGAATCCGCCAAATTGCCCAAAAAGTGCGAAAATATAATTAATAGTCTCATTATTGATTATTTATGTCACCGATGCCATGATGTGGAGGGTTCTAAATTGGGTTGGAGAGAATAGAGACGGATGCCCGCTCCAAGCCCATGTCGTGTCCCGAAAAATACAAAACGTACGTTTGAGCGACCCTTGGACTACTCATTGAAAGGCCAGGGGATTCGGACCCGCGCGTCGCAATACCCTACCGGCGCGGGCGTTGGACAAGTGCCTGGATCGGGGGGCGGTATGTGCAAGGCGGCGACGACCAAAACTCGATCCGTTCGTGACCGCGCCCATCGCGGATCGGATAAGGGAATAGGCTTCAGCGGATGTCGATAGGTCACAAGCAGCACCAGGACCCTGCCGTAGATACGTCGCCCACCATCGGCGACGAAGTCAAGTGCACGACCTGTTACATGTGCGCCTGCCGCTGCGGCATCAGGGTCCATTTACAGGACGGCGAAATCCGCTACATCGAAGGCAACCGCAATCACCCGGTGAACAAGGGCGTGCTCTGCGCCAAGGGATCGGCCGGGATCATGAACTACAAGTCGCCGGCCAGGCTTTCCAAGCCCCTGCGGCGGGTCGGGCCCCGGGGATCGGGCGAGTTCAAGGAAATCGAGTGGGACGAGGCCCTGGACACTGCCGTCTCCTGGCTGAGCCGCTGCCGGGCGACCAACCCGCGGAAACTTGCCTTCTTCACCGGCCGCGACCAGAGCCAGTCGCTCACCAGCTGGTGGGCGCAGCAATTCGGCACCCCCAATTACGCCGCCCACGGCGGCTTCTGCTCCGTCAACATGGCGGCGGGCGGGCTCTATACGATCGCCAGCGCATTCTGGGAGTTCGGCGAGCCCGATTGGGACCACACCAGGTATTTCCTCATGTTCGGCGTCGCCG
>JAJFIG010000174.1 GCA_021775195.1 Rhodospirillales bacterium
GCAGGAAAGCATCAGATCGACAACGCGGCAATGGCTGTCACATGCATCAAGAACCTTGAAGATTTTACGGCTACCGATGCGGAGATCGAAATGGGGGTTTCGACAGCACGATGGCCTGCGCGTTTACAACGCCTAGACACCAATTGTTTTACTAATCGCTTTCCTGCTAACACGGAAATATGGCTGGACGGAGGACACAACCCTGCGGCCGCGAGAGCACTTGCCAAGAGCGTGAGTGGCTGGCGTGACCGACCGCTACACCTAGTTGTCGGCATGATGGCGTTGAAGGATCCGTCAAGCTTTCTCGAACCACTCGCGGCCCATGCGGCGGCGCTTTGGGCGGTGCCAATTCCCGGTGAAGACAACGCCCATCCGCCTGCGGCCATCGTGGAAGCGGCGGGCACTCTCGGCCTACCGGCACAAACCTGCGACAGTGTCGCCGCGGCGATCGATGCGGTGCCTACCGGATCGCCGGCGCCGAGAATTCTAATTTGCGGCTCTCTCTATCTCGCGGGTCGGGTGCTCGCGCAGCAGCGTTTGCGTTGAGCGCCTAAAGCTTCACTGCATCGCCGGCTTCAGCCGGCCATCGGCGACATGGTCAGCGTCAACCCGCCGTCGACAACCAGTTCGATCCCCGTGATGTATCGCGCTTCTTCAGATGCCAGAAAAACCGCTGTATTGGCGGTATCCCAAGCATTGCCCATAAAGCCCATCGGGCACTGAGCGTCACGTTTCTTGAGCATGGCATCGATATCGTCGTAAGCGTCGGCGACCGCGCCACGGATCAAAGGCGTGTCCATCAATCCAGGGAGAATGGCGTTGCAGCGAATGCCCTTCGATGCGTACTGCGTGGCGATGTTGCGGGTCATCGCATTGATCGCGCCCTTGGACGCGGAATATGACACACATGCGTATCCGAGCGAATAAAACGAAGCGATCGACGATACGTTGACAATCGCGCCGGCGCCCCGCTCGACCATGTGCGGCAACACGTGGCGGCAGGTCAGGTACATGCTCTTGACGTTGATGTCGATCAGGTTGTCCCAGGCGTTCTCGCCAATCTCCTCTGGTCCGCCCGGCTCGACGATGCCAACATTGTTATGCAGCACATCGATCCGGCCAAAGACGTCGATGCATGCGGCGACCAGGTCTTGGACCGCACCATCGCTCGATACATCGGCGGTGAAGGTTTCGCAAACGCCGCCTTCGCCTTCGATGATCTGTTTGGTCTCGGCGGCGGCATCGGCATTGAGGTCGACGGCAAATATCTTTGCGCCTTCGCGCGCGAACGCCGCCGCGGTCGCTTTACCATTCCCCCATCCTGGCCCGCTTGAACCCGCGCCGGTGACGATCGCCACCTTGTCCTGCAACCGATCAGCCATCCGTTTTCCCTCCCGTTCGCCGTGACACGATCGGAGTTTAGCCGGAAGGGACGCCAGGGGTCTAAGGGGGAGGATGCATATAACCAGTCCGCCTACGCCTAGGCTTCGGGCGACACGCCTTCGTCTAACGACCTCCGGGTGGCCGGCCACCCGAAGCTCGATGAGCGGGGGGTGGTGGAGCCGAGGGGAATCGAACCCCTGACCTCTTGAATGCCATTCAAGCGCTCTCCCAACTGAGCTACGGCCCCGATGTGCGGACGACAGGCGGCCGATGGATTGTAGCACGGCCGCGGCGTTTATTGGTCCGGGGCGGGAAAATACTGAGGATGACCCGCCTAAAGCAAGGGAAATAAAAGAACGGACGTGGATGGACAGGCGCTAGGCCCGGTCTTCGGTGCCGTCGTCGACGTGTTCGCGGACCTCCGACATATCATCGTCGTCCTCACCCAAGTCCGAGGCGTCCTCGATCAAATCGTCGTCGTCAGCGTCTTCAATATCCTCCGCTTCGTCCTCGAGATCTTTAATGAGATCGTCGCCGCCAAGTTCGGTGATGGCCGCGTCCTCGTCAACATTAGTGTCCGTTGCCGATGCCGCGGCGTCCGCTTTCGACGGAACCTCGGGAACGACGACTTTCTCCGGTGGTGGGCTCGGACGGCGGGCTTTCGCGGGCTTTTCAGCTTCGAAGTGTGTGCCGCATTTGGGGCAGGCGACCTCCTTGCGGTTCAGGTCGTAGAAACGGGCGCCGCAACTCTGGCACATCTGCTTATTTCCCATTTTCGTCTTCGCCACCGGTCGTCCTCCAAACCAACGCGGTTTTCCCATTCACCCTGCCAATTGCCACGTTCCATCGGCGCTGTCAAAAGCAAAAAACGGGCCTTCCCCTATTTGTTTAGGCAAGTCAACTCTACCGCCGGGTCGGGATTCCGTGCTAGAGACGCCAACGGAGCCGTCCAGCGAGCCAGGTGGCTCTCGGATATTCGAGGAATTACAACACGATGCCGCTGATTTCCCACCGCGCCGGCGCATTGTCCGGCGAAGGACGCGTTCCCGGCGACAAGTCAATTTCCCATCGTGCCCTGATAATCGGCTCGGTGGCTGTGGGAGAAACCAGCATCCGCGGTCTGTTGGGAGGCGAGGATGTGCTTCGCACCGCTGCCGCCATGCGCGCTCTCGGTGCCGGCGTGACCTTCGAAGACCATGGCGAGGCCGGCGGTGGCGTCTGGCGGGTCGTGGGACGAGGTGTTGGTGGTTTGGTGGAACCGGCGGCCGTTCTCGACATGGGCAATTCCGGCACCGCTGCCCGCCTGCTCATGGGGTTGGCCGCTGCCCATCCCTTTTCCAGCGTTTTCACCGGCGACACATCGCTTTCCGAACGGCCCATGGAACGGATCATGGATCCCCTGCGTCTCATGGGCGCCGCGTTCACCGCGCGATCGGGGGGACGGCTGCCGATTACGGTACTGGGCGCTGCCGATCCGGTGCCCATCGATTATGAGCTGCCGATGGCCTCGGCCCAGGTGAAGTCGGCAGTGCTGCTGGCCGGCCTGAACACGCCGGGCAGGACCCGCGTCGCCGAACCCAGGCCGACGCGGGACCACAGCGAACTGATGCTGCGCCACTTCGGCGCCGAGGTCGCTGTCGAGAGCCTGGACGATGGTGGGCGGGCGATCACCCTGACCGGTCAGCCGGAGATTTTTGGCCGCGATGTGGTCGTGCCCGGCGACATATCGTCGGCGGCGTTTCCCCTGGTGGCGGCACTGCTGGTTCCGGGGTCCGACATCATGCTCACAGGGGTCGGGGTCAACCCGTTGCGTAGCGGCCTTCTCGAGACCCTGCAAGAGATGGGCGCGGCGATCACCGTCGCCGAGGGCCCCGGCGAGGCTGGCGAGCCGGTCGCCGACCTGAGGGTCGAGGCCGGGCCGCTCCGTGGTGTCGAGGTTCCGCCTGAGCGCGCGCCCTCGATGATCGACGAATACCCGGTGCTGGCTGTCGCCGCCGCCTGCGCCGAGGGACCGACGCGAATGACCGGTCTGTCAGAACTGAGGGTCAAGGAAAGCGACCGACTCGGTGCCATGGCCCGGGGTCTGGCGGCGTGTGGTGTCAAGATTGAGGAAACCGCCGACAGCCTGACCGTCCATGGAACCGGGCGGCCGCCCGCCGGCGATGCCATGATAGCCGCCGACCTTGACCACCGCATCGCCATGGCCTTCCTGGTCCTGGGCATGATCAGCGCCGATCCCGTTGGTGTCGACGACGGTGGGCCCATCGCCACGAGCTTTCCCGGGTTCGTCCCTTTCATGAACGGCCTTGGCGCTGCCCTGGCGGAGGGCTCATGATCATTGCCGTCGACGGCCCGGCGGCGGCCGGCAAGGGGACACTGGCCCGTCGACTGGCCGAGCGTTTCGGCCTGGCGCTTCTCGACACGGGCCTTCTCTACCGGGCCGTCGGGCTCAAGGTCATGCAACGGGGGGGCGATCCCGGCAACGCCACTGTCGCCGCCGAAGCCGCCGGTGAATTGTTGCCCGCGGACCTGGAAAATCCGAACCTGCGCGGTGACGATGCCGCCAATTCCGCCTCCAAGGTTGCCGCGATTCCCGAAGTCCGGGCCAAGCTGCTGGAATTCCAGCGGGCTTTCGCCAGGACCCCACCCGGACCGGCAACGGGGGCGGTGCTGGACGGGCGCGACATCGGCACGGTGGTCTGCCCCGATGCGGACGTGAAAATCTTCGTAACCGCCAGTGTCGAGGTCCGTGCCCAGCGCCGCCTTAAAGAGTTGCGGGAACGCGGCCTCGAAGCTATACATAGCCGCGTTCTGCAGGATATGGAGGCACGTGACGCCCGAGATGCCGGGCGAGACGTGTCGCCGCTGGCACCGGCCAAGAATGCATTCATCCTCGACACCAGCGCGTTGGATGCTGATGGGGCCTTTGCCGTGGCACTTGATTTCATCGAATCGCGGAACCTGCCCGGATAATCGTCAATTGTGGATCGTCCGGGAAGACTAGTGGTCGAACCCGCCCCGCCGCGAAAAGGGTGGTGGCGCGTTCTTGGCGTTGTTGGAACCTGAAGACCGCCGGAAACAACCGGCTGGCAGGGACAAAGACATAGAATCGAAGGATACCGGAACACATGACTCAAGCTGAAACAAGCACGACGGGCGAAGCGGACGTCCCACCGAGTGGCGAAAATTTCTCTGAACTTCTCGGCGAATTTGTAAGCGAAGGCGAGAGATTCGAAGGCCGGGTGCTCAAAGGCACCGTCCTCTCCGTCGAAAACGACATGGTACTTGTCGACGTCGGACTCAAGTCCGAGGGACGGGTGCCGCTCAAGGATTTCGCAACTCCCGGCCAGCCCCCGGCGGTCACGGCCGGCGATAAGGTCGACGTGTTTGTCGAACGCTACGAGGACCGCGACGGCATCGTCAGGCTGAGCCGGGAAAAGGCGCGCCGCGAGGAAGCCTGGACGGAACTGGAAAAAGCCTTCACCGACGGGGAGCGGGTCAACGGCACCATATTCGGCCGGGTCAAGGGCGGCTTCATCGTCGACCTCGCCGGCGCCGTGGCGTTCCTGCCGGGCAGCCAGGTGGACATCCGACCGGTCCGCGACATTGGACCGCTGATGGGGACGCCGCAGCCGTTCCAGATCCTCAAGATGGACCGTCCGCGCAATAACATCGTGGTGTCGCGCCGCGCCGTCCTCGAGGAGACACGGGCCGAAGAACGCTCAGAACTTATTTCCAACCTCAAGGAAGGCCAGGTACTGGACGGGGTGGTCAAGAACATCACCGATTACGGCGCCTTCGTCGATCTTGGCGGGGTCGACGGATTGCTCCACGTCACAGACATTGCCTGGCGGCGCATCAACCATCCCTCGGAGGCACTGCAGATCGGCGAAACCGTCAAGGTCCAGGTCATCCGCTTCAATCCTGAAACCCAGCGCATTTCCCTGGGCATGAAGCAATTGGAAGCCGACCCGTGGGAAGGGGTCGACGTCAAGTATCCGGTGAGGACCAAACTGACCGGACGGGTGACCAACATTACCGATTACGGTGCCTTCGTCGAACTGGAACCCGGCGTCGAGGGACTGGTCCACGTCTCCGAGATGAGTTGGACCAAGAAGAACATCCACCCCGGCAAGATCGTCTCCACCAGCCAGGAGGTGGAGGTCATGGTGCTCGACGCCGATCCGGAAAAACGCCGCATCAGTCTGGGACTGAAGCAGTGTCTGGGCAATCCGTGGGAGGCTTTCGTCGAATCCCACTCCATCGGTTCGGAGGTCGAGGGCGAGATCAAGAACGTGACCGAGTTCGGTCTGTTCATCGGCCTGCCCGGTGAAATCGACGGCATGGCCCACTTGTCGGACCTGTCGTGGACGAAGTCAGGCGAGGAGGCCCTGGCCGAATACCAGAAGGGCACCGTCGTCAAGGCCAAGGTTCTCGACGTCGACGTGACCAAGGAGAGGATCAGCCTCGGCATCAAGCAGCTGAGTGACGATCCCTTCGAATCGGGCATGGTCAAGTTGAAGAAGGGCAGCATCGTCACCTGTACCGTGACCGCCGTGGTCGACAACGGCATCGAGGTTACGGTCGCCGACGGCATCCCCGGATTCATCCGCAAGGCGGAACTGTCCCGCGACCGCAGCGAGCAACGGCCCGACCGCTTCGCCGCCGGCGAGAAGGTGGATGCCAGGGTGACCCAGGTCGATCGCGCCTCGCGGCGGGTGACCCTGTCGGTCAAGGCCCGCGAGGTCGCGGAAGAAAAGAAGGCGATGGCCGAGTACGGTTCGTCGGATTCGGGCGCCAGTCTGGGTGATATCCTGGGCGCTGCCATCAAGGAGAAGAAGGAAGCCGCCGAGAAAACCGAAGAGGTGGTGGTGACCAAGGCAGAACCGGAGCCTGCGGCGAAGGAGGAAGAAGCGCCCGAGGAAAAGCCGGAGGAAAAAGCTGACGAGAAGAAACCCGCCGAGGCGGTCGAGGAAAAGGTCGAGGAGACCGAGGAAAAGCCGGTAAAGAAGGCGGCGAAGAAAACCGAGACCAAGGCCAAGGAAAAGAAAGTAGCAAAAGAAGACAAATCGACCGAAAAACCGAAAAAGGCGGCCAAGGGAAGCACCAAGAAAAGCGCCGAGAAAAAGGAATCGGCTGCGGCAAAGGCCGACGACGGCGAGGAGAAAAAAGCCACAGCGGCAGCCAAGCCCAAAGCCAAGGCGGCCAAAGGCAAGGACAAAGCCAAAGGCAAGGCCTGAGCTTCGCTCCATAGATCACCCCTGCATGCCGGCGTCCCCTGGGTGGCGTCGGCGGCG
>JAJFIG010000175.1 GCA_021775195.1 Rhodospirillales bacterium
GGAACGGTGATAACCCGCACCTTGGTCGCCACCTCCCGGGGCGGCGCCTGTTCCGGCCCGGCGCCCCGCTCGACCATGACCACCAGCACCGCCACCGCTGCCGCCACCGGGACGATGAACAAAAGCCGTTTCAAGAGCGTCTTGCCGGTATCGTCCATGGTTCCCGTCCTCTGGAATTGACGCGGCCCGCAACGACGGCTGTAACTACCACGCCGTCAGCCGCACGATAGACGAAGAACCCGGGAACGGGAAACCCCGGGTAGTGGGGGAAGGGTACTATCTCCTCAAGCGCCACCACCCACCCTTCCGATTTCACCCACGACGCCAATGTCGGTTCCCTCGGCGACGACCCGGCGCCTGTTCAAATCATCACCCGGCGCCTATACTGCCCGCCATGACCCGATCGCCCGCGATCCTTTTTCCTGTCGGCCTGCTGGCCATTGTCGCCGCGGCGCCGGCCGTCTATGACATCGGCCGCGCCGCCTTCCAGTTCCTGTTCGACAGCTATCTGGTGATCTACCTCGAGACCGCGGCCCTGCGCATCGGGTGCTTCTAGGCGCCATCGACCCGCCACCTCCGCGACCCTGACCATTTGACCCGGCACCGCCGGCACCGGTAAACCTGAACGGCTAACACCGATGCCGTGATCAGGGAGGCCGCCGCCATGTCCGATGTTCCACTGACCCTCGACGAGGTCCACGCCCTCGCCACCCGCTGTCTCGCCGCCAACGGCTGCGACGGGGCCAACGCTGCCGCGCTCGCCGACACCCTCACCGCCGCCGAGGGCGACCTGTGCGTCTCCCATGGGTTGTTCCGGCTGCCCGGCTATGTCGCGGCGCTGAGGAGCGGCAAGGTCAACGGCGCCGCCGACCCCGGTGTCGACGAGATCGCTCCGTCGGTGGTCCGGGTCGACGGCGACGGCGGCTTCGCGCCTCTTGCTCTCGTCCGCGGCCGCGAGCCCCTGGCCGAGAAGGCCCGCGACCAGGGAATCGCCGCCCTGGTCCTGGTCGATATCCACCATTTCGCCGCCCTCTGGATCGAGGTCGAGGCCCTCGCCGAGCAGGGGCTCTGCGCCTTCGCCTTTACCGCCTCCAAGGCCCTGGTCGCGGCGGCCGGCGGCACCAGGCCGTTTTTCGGCACCAACCCCGTGTCCTTCGGCTGGCCGCGCCGCTCGGGCCCGCCCATGGTCTTCGACCAGGCCTCGGCGGCGATGGCCCGGGGAGAGGTGATGATCGCCGCCCGCGACGGCCACGACCTGCCGCCCGGGGTCGGCCTCGATGCCGATGGCAAGCCGACCACCAACGCCAAGGAAATCCTCGCCGGTACCCAGTTGCCCTTCGGCGGCTACAAGGGCTCGTCCGTCGCCCTGATGGTCGAGATCCTCGCCGCCGGCCTCATCGGCGAGCGTTTCAGCTTCGAGGCCAGTGAACGGGACAACAACGACGGCGGCCCGGCGCGGGGCGGCGAACTCATGCTCGCCATCGATCCCCGGCGCTTCGGCGACGCCGAGGGCTACCTGGATCACACCGAGACATTGTTCGAAAAAATGCTGGCCCAGGACGGTGTCCGCCTGCCCGGCGACCGCCGTCACGCCAACCGCGAGACCACCCGGGACGGCGGCGTCACCGTCCCCAAGGCTCTTCACGATCAGATTGTCGGCCTTGCCGCTGGCTCTTGAGCGGTGCCAGCGAAATACGGGACTTCCGCGTCACCTCACGTGAACGGTACCGCCGGCGGCAGGTCGACCTCCAGGATCGAGATGCTCAGGGTATAGGAGACCTCGCCCTCTTCCTCGTCGCGATAGAGGGTGCCGATGAATTCGTCGCCGATGCGGACCTCGATGGGGGCAGTGGGCTTGATCGGGGGGTCGATGGCGATCTTATCGTTCCCGAATGAACTACGAAGGTACTCCTGCACCCTGGCGATCTCGTTCGGTGTCATGTCTTTGCTCCCTTTAGGCGACTTGCCCCTGATTGTTGTTTGCCCCACATGGGTCATTGCCGACCACAATAGTCAACTTTCCGCCCCGCCCACAAACTGAAAGACCGCCTCGCGGCGGCCTTTATCCCATGGGTCTATGCTACCTTGCCGTGGCAGTGCTTGTATTTCTTGCCGGTGCCGCAGGGGCAGGGGGCGTTGCGCGACACTCGGCCCCAGGTGGCGGGGTTGTTGGGATCGACGGTCTCCGCTGCCTGGCGCCGGCGCACCGGCGCCGGAGCCGGAGCGCCGCCGTCACCGCCCGCCATGGCCATGGCCGGCGCCGGCTCGGCGGCCTGGAAGGCGGGGTCGTCGCGGGTTTCCAGCATTTCCTGCTGGCCCCGTTCGAACATGTCCTCGTCGGGTTCGGTGAACGCCAGTTCGACGTGACTGAGCACCAGAGTCACCCGTTCGCGCAGGTGTTCCAGCATGGCCTCGAACAAATCGAAAGCCTCGCGCTTGTATTCGTTCAAGGGATCACGCTGGGCGTAGGCGCGAAGCCCGATGCCCTGGCGCAGATGATCGAGCGCCAGCAGGTGTTCCTTCCACACCTGATCGAGGATCTGCAGCAATAGGCCCTTCTCGACGTTGCGCATGAGCTCGGGGCCATAGTTGGCGGCCTTTTCGGCCATCGCCCGGTCGGCGGCGCTGGTCAGGCGTTCGCGCATTTCGGCGTCGGCGATGCCTTCCTCCTTGGCCCACTCGGCGACCGGCAGGTCGAGGCCGAACACCCGCATCATCTCCTCGTGCAGGGCGCCAGTGTTCCATTGTTCGGGGTAGGCTTTTTCCGGGATGCACACGCCGACCATGTCCTCGATGACCTGGTGGCGCATCTCGGAGATTTCTTCGGAGACGTCGCTGACCGCCATCAGGTCCTTGCGCTGTTCGTAGATCACCTTGCGCTGGTCGTTCATGACGTCGTCGTACTTGAGCAGGTTCTTGCGGATCTCGAAGTTCCGTGCCTCGACCTTCTGCTGGGCTTTTTCCAGGGCCTTGTTGACCCAGGGATGGATGATCGACTCGCCCTCTTCCAGGCCCAGCTTCTGCAGCATGCTGTCGATGCGCTCGGAGCCGAAAATGCGCATCAGGTCGTCCTCCAGCGAGAGGAAGAACTTGGATCCGCCGGGGTCACCCTGGCGCCCCGAGCGGCCGCGCAACTGGTTGTCGATGCGGCGGCTTTCGTGGCGTTCCGTGCCCAGAATGAAACAGCCGCCGGCGGCGATCACCACCTTCTTCTTCTCCTCCACCTCGGCGCGGATTTTCTCGATTGCCGCCTTGCGCGCCGCCTCGTCGGTGACCTCGGCCAGTTCCTGGGCGACGCGCATGTCGACGTTGCCGCCGAGCTGGATGTCGGTGCCGCGCCCGGCCATGTTGGTGGCGATGGTCACCGCGCCCGACACCCCGGCCTGGG
>JAJFIG010000176.1 GCA_021775195.1 Rhodospirillales bacterium
AGCCGCCGACGAACTCGCCCTTGACGTAGAGCTGGGGAATGGTCGGCCAGTTGGCGAACTCCTTGATGCCGTCGCGCAGCGCCGGGTCCGGCAGAACGTCGATCCCCTTGAACTTGACCCCCATGACGGTGAGCGCCTGGGTCACCGCGGCCGAGAACCCGCACTGGGGAAACATCGGCGTGCCCTTCATGAATAGCACCACCTGATTCTCGTCGATTTCCTGCTGGATGCGGGCGAAAACGGGATTGTTCATTTGTCTTCCCTTTGTTGATCTAAAGCCTGTCTGATGTGGACCGTGAACCGTCAGGCGTCCTCGGGAACGCCGGTCTGCAGGGCCAGCGCGTGCAGTTCGCCACCCATCTTCCCCTGCAGGGCCTTGTAGACCATCTGGTGCTGCTGCACCCGGCTCTTTCCCTCGAACGCCGTCGATTGGACCAGGGCGGCATAGTGGTCACCGTCGCCGCGCAGGTCCTCGATGGTGACCCGCGCGTCGGGGAGGGCTTCCTTGATCAGGCGTTCGATCTCGCCGGCGTCCATCGCCATGGTCGGTATCTCCGGAATTTCTAACCGTCGGACTTCGCCGTGCCGCGGCCGTCGGCGGCCCCCGTGTCCGATAGGCATATAGGTGTCCGTCCGGGTCCTGTCAATTACGGTCCCGCCATATAGCCGGGCAGCCAGGCCTCGTGGATGTCCTTGATCTCGGCCACCGGGACGCCGTGGGACCCGTTGACGTCGAGGGTCGTTCCGCCGGTGGTCCCGATGTGTCCCGCCGGCACCCCGGCCGCCTCAGCCTCGGCGAGCACGGTGTCGGCGTCGGCGACGGTGATCAGGTAGCGCCCCTGGTCCTCGCCGTAGAGCCAGCCATGCAGCGGGGGCGCCTCCGCCGGCGCCTGGACACGGGCGCCGATGCCGCCGGCCAGGGCCATTTCCGCCAGTGCCACTCCCAGGCCGCCGTCCGCCAGGTCATGGCATGCCGTGGCGCGGCCGCTTTCGATCAGGCCGCGGACGAAGTCGCCGTTGCGCCGTTCGGCGGCGAGGTCGACGGGCGGCGGCGCTCCGTCTTCCCGGTTCTCGATCTCGCGCAGGTAAAGGGACGACCCCAGGTGGCCTTTGGTCTCGCCGACGAGGACGATGGCCTCACCCTCGGCCTTCAGGGCGATGGTCGCCGCCCGCCCGACGTCGTCCAGCAGGCCGACGCCGCCGATGGTCGGGGTCGGCAGGATGGCCTTGCCGTTGGTCTCGTTGTAGAGCGACACGTTGCCCGAGACCACCGGGAAGTCGAGCGCCCGGCAGGCCTCGCCCATGCCCTCGATGCAGCCCGTGAACTGGCCCATGATCTCCGGCTTCTCCGGGTTGCCGAAGTTCATGCAGTCGGTGACCGCCAGTGGCCTGGCTCCCGTCGCGGTGATGTTGCGCCAGGCCTCGGCCACCGCCTGGCGGCCGCCCTCGACGGGATCGGTAACGCAATAGCGGGGCGTGCAGTCGGTGGTGATGGCCAGGGCCTTGTCGGTCCCATGCACCCGCACCAGCGCCGCGTCGCCGCCCGGGCGCTGGGTGGTGTCGGCCATAACCATGTGGTCGTACTGCTCCCACACCCAGCGCTTGCTGGCGATGTCCGGGCACCCCATCAAGTGCTTCAGGGGCGCCAGCGGATCGTTGGGCGCCGGCACCGCGTCGATATCGATGGCCACGGCCTCGGGCGTCGGCGTCCACGGCCGGTCGTATTCCGGCGAGGCCAGGGCCAGGGGATCGATGGGCAGGTCCGCCACCACCTCGCCGCCCATGGTCAGGACCATGCGCCCGCTGTCGGTCAGCCGTCCGATGATGGCGAAGTCGAGCTCCCACTTCTCGAACACGGCCCGGGCCAGGTCCTCCTTGCCGGGCTCGAGGATCATCACCATGCGCTCCTGGCTTTCCGACAGCATCAACTCGTAGGCAGTCATGCCGTCCTCGCGCATGGGCACCAGGTCGAGGTCGATCTCGACCCCGGTGCCGCCCTTGGACGCCATCTCGAAGGTCGACGAGGTCAGTCCCGCCGCTCCCATGTCCTGGATGGCGACGATGGCGTCGGTGGCCATCAGCTCCAGGCACGCCTCGACCAAGAGTTTTTCGGTGAAGGGGTCGCCGACCTGGACCGTCGGGCGCTTTTCCTCCGAATCCTCGCTGAATTCGGCCGACGCCATGGTCGCGCCGTGGATGCCGTCGCGGCCCGTCTTGGAGCCCACGTAGACCACCGGATTGCCGATCCCCGCCGCCGCCGAATAGAAGATGTTGTCGGCGTCCGCCAGCCCCACCGTCATGGCGTTGACCAGGATGTTGCCGTCGTAAGACGCATGGAACTCGCACTCGCCGCCCACCGTCGGCACCCCGATGCAGTTGCCGTAGCCGCCGATGCCGGCGACGACGCCGGCCACCAGGTGCCGGGTCTTGGGATGATCCGGGCGCCCGAAGCGCAGCGCGTTCATGTTGGCGATCGGCCGCGCCCCCATGGTGAAGACATCGCGGAGAATCCCGCCGACCCCCGTCGCCGCCCCCTGGTAGGGCTCGATGAAGGACGGGTGATTGTGGCTTTCCATCTTGAAGATGACGGCCTGGCCGTCGCCGATGTCGACGATGCCGGCGTTCTCCCCCGGCCCGCAGATCACCCACGGCGCTTCCGTCGGTAACGTTTTCAGCCACTTCTTCGACGACTTGTAGGAGCAGTGCTCGCTCCACATGGCCGAGAAGATGCCGAGCTCGGTGATATTCGGCGCCCGGCCCAGGATGTCGAGAATCTGCTCGTACTCGTCCTCGCTCAGGCCGTGCTGCGTGATGATGTCGGGGGTGATGTCGCTCATGCCGCCAGCGCTTCCACCAGGCCGTCGAACATGGGCCGGCCGTCGGTGCCGCCGAGCAGCGCGTCGGCGAGGCGTTCCGGGTGCGGCATCATGCCCAGCACCGTGCGGCTCTTGTTGAGGATGCCGGCGATGTTGTCGAGCGAGCCGTTGGGGTTGGCCTCGTCCGTGGCGTCGCCGGCCGCGTCGCAATAACGGAAGGCGATGCGGTCCTCGTCGGCGAGGCGTTTCAGGGTGTCCGCGTCGGCGAAATAGTTGCCGTCGTGATGGGCGATGGGGATGCGGATCACCTGTCCCTCGTCATAGGCGCGGGTGAACAGCGTATCGGCCGCCTCGACCCGGAGCAGCACGTCCTTGCATTCGAACAGCAGGCCGGCGTTGCGCATCAGCGAGCCCGGCAGCAGCCCGGTCTCGGTAAGGATCTGAAAGCCGTTGCAGATGCCCAGCACCGGCACCCCCTTGGCGGCCCGGGCGGCGACGTCGCGCATGATCGGCGAATGGGCGGCCATGGCGCCGGAGCGCAGGTAGTCGCCGTAAGAAAAGCCGCCCGGAACCACGATCAGGTCGACGTCTGGCAGGGTCGATTCCCGGTGCCACACCATCAGCGGCGCCCGGCCCATGCTCTGTTCCAGGGCGACCTTGACGTCGCGGTCGCAGTTGGATCCAGGAAAGACGATGACGGCGGCTTTCATTTCTCGTCTCTCGGTTCGTCGGCCTTGGGTTGTCGGTCGTGCCCACTGAGGGTCACCGGACGGGGACCACGGAAAGGGGCGGCGGATTTGTTCTTCTAGTCGGCGATTTCGATGGCGTAGTTCTCGATCACGGTGTTGGCAAGCAGCTTTTTGCACATGTCCTCGACGTGGACGCGGGCCGCGTCGGCGTCGGTCTCGGCGAGGTCGAGCTCGATGTACTTGCCCTGGCGCACCCCATTGACGCCGCCGAAGCCAAGCGCTCCGAGGGCGTTCTGCACGGCTTTCCCCTGGGGGTCGAGGACGCCGGTCTTCAGGGTGACGTGGACTTTCGCTTTCACCGGGACCTCTCCCTTCATTGCATGAGTGTCGGGCCCTTGAAGTCGCTGGGACCGCCCTCGGGCAGGATGCCCAGGCGCCGCGCCACTTCCTGGTACGCTTCCTCGACGTTGCCGAGGTCGCGGCGGAACCGGTCCTTGTCCATTTTTTCGTTGGTCCTGAGGTCCCAGAGCCGGCAGCTGTCGGGGCTGATCTCGTCGGCAAGGACGATGCGCATCTGTTCGCCTTCCCACAGGCGTCCGAATTCGAGCTTGAAGTCGACCAGGCGGATGCCGACCCCCAGGAACAGCCCGGAGAGGAAATCGTTGACCCTGAGGGCCAGGGACATGATCTCGTCCAGGTCCTGGGGCGTTGCCCAGCCGAAAGCCGTGATGTGCTCCTCGGTGACCAGGGGATCGTCCATATCGCCGGCCTTGTAATAGTACTCGACGATGGACCGCGGCAGCGCCGTGCCCTCGGCCATGTTGAAGCGCTTGCTCAGGGATCCGGCGACGATGTTGCGCACGACCACCTCGATGGGGATGATCTCGACCTCGCGCACCAGCTGCTCGCGCATGTTCAGTCGGCGCACGAAATGGGTCGGCACGCCGATCTCGTTGAGTTGCGACATCAGGTATTCGGATATCCGGTTGTTGAGCACGCCCTTGCCCGTGATGACGCCGATCTTCTTGTTGTTGTAGGCCGATGCGTCGTCCTTGAAATACTGGACCAGGGTGCCGGGCTCGGGTCCCTCGAAGAGGACCTTGGCCTTGCCTTCGAAAATGCGCCTGCGTCTGGCCATGGTCATCTCCTGAAGATTGAGGACTCCGGGTTCCGGAGTCCCGGGGAGACCTTCATATAGCAATTGTCCGGGGACAACACAACGGCCCCCGCGCATCTTCACGAAATTGGGAAAAATCCCCGGAAATCAAAGGGAAACGGGCTTAAACGGGGATTTTCCGGGGCATCCGGCGGCGAACAGCCACACCGGCTTGGCGGTCCCCCCGGGCGTCCCGGGAAGGGCCATGAGGGCCGACGAGAGGGTCCCGAATCCACGTTCCGTGACCACTGCCATGGCGCCACCCGGACCCGCCTCGGTATCGTGAATCCGGCTTCCCAGCAGGGATTGCCAGTCCGACCAGTCCCCGGAACCGGGATCGGGGGGCTGAGCGGCCTCGAACCGGGGCCGGTAAAGGGTG
The DNA here is from genome assembly GCA_021775195.1 of Rhodospirillales bacterium. Taxonomy (GTDB): domain Bacteria; phylum Pseudomonadota; class Alphaproteobacteria; order Rhodospirillales; family 2-02-FULL-58-16; genus JAJFIG01. The sequence continues at coordinate 5,041 of JAJFIG010000176.1, forward strand.
ATGCGCGGCGAATCGGAGGAATTGAGGTCGTGGGCCGTGATCATCGACAATCCCGACGGCAGTTCGCGGACGGTGATTTTCCGGTCGTTATCCATGCCCGGTTCACCAATTCGAGAACATAACCAGAACGTTTTTCGGGAATCGGCGATTATCATGTTGAAGGAGCGATAGCTCCTCGGGTCGATGTCGCCCAGGGCCATCGCCGCCGTCTCGGCCTCGGCGTGGTCCAGGGCCTCCAGGGGCAGCTCGCCCCGGCTCCGCACGTCCGGTGCCGGGCCCAGGGAATGCCGGCGGTTGAGGATGCCGGCGATAACCCCGTCGTCGTTGAGGCCAAGCCAGGTGCCGCCGGCCAGTTCGTCTTGTCCCGCCGTCACCTCGGGCCGGTCCGGCCAGTGCCGGCCCGGCCCCTGCCAGGGCCGTCCCGCCATTTCGTCGCGGTTGGCGCCGATCACCACCGGCCAGTCGTGGCCCGGACGCCGCAGGATCACCAGGGTGCACATGCTTGTTCTAATAGCCCTTTTGGGCGGGTTGGGCCAGAGTGGAGGAAAGGGTGGATTTGTGGTATAATCCTTTGTTGTAGCCAGGAAAATCCCCCATATAACTCTCTTTATGGGGGAGAACATGCGGGAGCGAAGGTCATGACGGAAGATACATTTCGCGAGCGCGAGAAAAGCTACGAGGCCAAGTTCAAGCTCGACGAGGAACTGAAGTTCAAGGCCCAGTCGCGGCGCAACAAGCTGCTCGGCCTGTGGGCCGCCGAACGCATGGGGTTGGCCGAGGCCGAGGCCGAGGGTTACGCCAAGGAGGTCGTCCTTTCCGACCTCATGGAGCCCGACGAGGCCGATGTTGTGCGCAAGCTGCTCGAGGATTTCCGGAACCACCGGATTGAGGCCAGCGAGGAGGAAATCGACGCTGAAATGAAGCGGCTGCACGTCATCGCCATGGACCAGATCCTCGACGACTATCCCGAGCCCCTTGGCCCCGATCACGCAAGGGTCGGCGACTGAGCCCCGGGCCTCTCTCAGGCCTCGCCGAAGACGCGCCGGAAGATCGTATCCACGTGCTTGGTGTGATAGCCCATATCGAACAGGTCCTCGAGGGCATCGGCGCTTAGGCACGCCATCACCTCACTGTCGTCCTTCAGCAGATCCAGGAAGCTCTTCCCCTCCTGCCACACGGTCATGGCGTTGCGCTGCACCGCCAGATAGGCGTCCTCGCGGCTCATTCCCGCCTGGGTCAGGGCTAGCAAGACCCGCTGCGAAAACACCAGCCCGCCCAACTGGTCCAGGTTGGCCTGCATGTTTTCCGGATAGACCAGCAGCTTGTCGACGACGCCGATAAGGCGCGCCAGGGCGAAGTCGAGCCCGATGGTGGTGTCGGGGCCGATCACCCGTTCCACCGACGAATGGGAGATGTCGCGCTCGTG
>JAJFIG010000177.1 GCA_021775195.1 Rhodospirillales bacterium
GACGTTGCCGAATGCGCGGTCCTGGGAGTTGCCGATCAGCTCAAAGGGCAACTACCGCTGGGGTTCCTTGTCCTCAATGCCGGTGTCGAGCGGGGCCACGATGAGATCGTCACCGAGGTCGTGAAGTTGGTGCGCGAAAAAATCGGCCCCGTGGCGGCATTCAAGCAGGCCGTGGTCGTGGAGCGTCTGCCTAAAACCCGGTCCGGCAAGATCCTGCGCGGAACCATGCAAAAGATCGCTGACAACGAGGAATACAGAATGCCGGCGACCATCGATGACCCGGTCATCCTGTCGGAGATCGAGGGGCATCTGGAAAGTATCGGCTACGCCGGGGCACGACAGTAACCCGGCATGATCGAAAACGCGGGCGCGGCGCGGGACGGCTGTCCCGCCCGCGCCTTTTTTTTCGGAGGATCGACCCATGGAGCTAAACCAACTCTACGGCAACCTTGGCCTGGATCCCGACGTCCTGTCGACGGGAGACCTGGACGTTCGTTCGCCTATCGACGGGGCCGTGATCGGCAAGGTCATTCAGGATGCCGCGGCCGATCTTGAAACCAGGATAGGGCGGGCGGATGCGGCCTTCCGGGAATGGCGGAACGTGCCGGCGCCCCGGCGCGGTGATCTGGTGCGCCTGTTGGCCGAGGAACTGAGAACCCACAGGGAAGATCTGGGGCGGCTGGTGACCCTGGAGAGCGGCAAGATCCTCCAGGAGGGGACCGGCGAGGTCCAGGAGATGATCGACATCTGCGACTTCGCCGTTGGCCTGTCCCGCCAGCTCTACGGTTTGACCATTGCGTCGGAACGTCCCGGGCACAGGATGATGGAAACCTGGCATCCCCTGGGTCCGGTGGGGGTGATCTCGGCATTCAATTTTCCCGTTGCCGTGTGGTCCTGGAACTTTGCCCTGGCCATGGTCTGCGGCAACCCGGTGGTCTGGAAGCCATCGGAAAAGACACCGATTACGGCGCTTGCATGTCAGGCGTTGTTCCGGCGGACCTGCGATCGCTTTGGCGACGTGCCGGAGGGCCTTCTGGAAGTGGTTATCGGCGCCGCCGATCTCGGTGAAGGGCTGGTCGACGATCCCCGCCTGCGTCTGATCAGTGCCACGGGAAGCTGTCGCATGGGGCGGGAAGTGGCGCCCCGGGTAGCCCGCCGGCTCGGCCGTACCCTGTTGGAACTGGGGGGCAACAACGCGATGATCGTTGGGCCTTCGGCGGATCTGGATCTAGCCGTCAGGGCGATCGTATTTGCTGCCGTGGGAACCGCCGGGCAACGGTGTACATCATTGCGCCGACTGATCGTCCACGAGGATGTCCACGAGGCCCTGGTTTCACGGCTGAAGGCGGCCTATGACACTATTCCAATCGGTAATCCGCTGGACCCGGAAGTCCTTGTGGGACCGCTGATTGGAGCGAGCGCGTTTGACGGCATGCAGGCCGCGCTTGCCGCCGCGCGTGACGAGGGCGGTGCCGTCCATGGCGGGGAGAGGGTTCTCGAAGACCGTTGCGCGGACGCCTACTACGCCAAGCCGGCCATCGTCGAAATGCCCGAACAGACGGCGACCGTTCGCGAAGAGACCTTCGCACCGATCCTTTATGTGATGAAATACCGAGACCTGGACGACGCCATCCGACTCCACAATGACGTTCCCCAGGGGTTGTCTTCGAGCATTTTCACCAATGACCTGCGGGAGGCCGAGGCCTTCCTGTCCGCCAGTGGCAGCGATTGCGGAATCGCCAATGTCAATATCGGTCCCAGCGGTGCCGAGATCGGGGGCGCCTTCGGTGGCGAGAAGGACACCGGCGGTGGCCGTGAATCGGGCTCGGACGCGTGGAAGAACTACATGCGCCGGGCGACCAATACGGTCAATTATTCCCGTGATTTGCCCCTGGCCCAGGGAATCGAGTTCGAACTGGACAGCTGACGATTCATCAACCGTGATTGCGGTTGATGACTGGCGGACGCGACCTTAGCTACCAGCGGGGCTGTCGCCGCTCGGCGGCGCGGCATGGACGGTGCCGGCGCGGGCACGGGCGACGTTGACCACCTTTTCCAGTTCGGCCTCGGAACACAGGCCCAGTCCGACCGGGTTCTGGGGTTTGATGTTGGCCGTGTTCCAGTGGGTCCGTTCGCGAACCGCGGTGATGGTCGGCTTGGTCGTGCCGATCAACTTGGAGATCTGCGCGTCGCTGAGCTCGGGATAGTTCTTGACCAACCAGGCAATGGCATCGGGGCGGTCCTGACGCTTGGATACAGGGGTGTAGCGTGCGCCCTTCGGCCTCGCCCGGGGAAGGGGAATCGTCGGTGTTGCTGCCTTCAGGTGGGCGTCGGTATCGGCGCTGCACCGGTCGATCTCGTCCTGGGTCAGTTCGCCGCCGGCTATCGGGTCCAGTCCCTGCATGCCGATCGCTACTTCGCCGTCGGCAATGGCCTGCACTTCCAGCTTGTGCATCTGGCAGAATTCGGCGATCTGGTCAAAGGTCAGAGTGGTATTTTCCACAAGCCATACGGCCGTCGCCTTGGGCATCAGAGGCTTCGTCATCAATTTCATCCTGTCGTGAGTGACGGGTTGCGTACCAGCGCAGTCCCATCAAAGTCAGAGAACGCGATCCATTTATACTTCGCCATAAACCGCCGGGTCAAACGGCGTTATGCAACGAGGACGATTTTGCCGATGTGGGTGCTGCTTTCCATGAGCCGGTGGGCCTCGGCGGCCTCGGCCAACGGGAAGGTGGCATGGATCACGGGTTTGATATCGCCGGATTCGATCAACGGCCAGACCTGGTCCTTGAGGGCGGCGGCGATTTGCCCCTTGCGCTCCACCGTCTGGGGCCGCAGCGTCGAACCGGTGAGGGTCAGGCGTTTGAGCATCATCGGCAGCAGGTTCAGTTCCATCTTGCTGCCCTTGAGAAAGGCGATATTGACCAGTCTTCCATCGGGGGCCAGGGCGGCGATGTTTTTCGCCGTGTAATCGCCGCCGACCATGTCGAGGACGACATCGACACCCTTGCCACCTCCGAATTCCTTGGCCGCTTTGACGAAATCCTCTTCGCGGTAGTTGACGGTCTCTTCGGCGCCGAGGGCCTGGCAGGCGGCGCATTTTTCGGCGCTTCCGGCGGTGGTGATGACGCGGGAGCCGAGGCGGCTCGCCATTTGGATGGCGGCGGTTCCGATGCCGCTGGAGCCGCCATGGACGAGAAGGCTCTCCCCCGGTTGCAGAGCGGCGCGCCCGAAGACGTTGGTCCATACGGTAAAGAACGTTTCCGGCAGGGCTGCGGCGGCCATCATGTTCAGCCCCCGGGGTACGGCCAGACACTGGGGCGCCGGCGCGGTGCAGTATTCGGCGTATCCGCCGCCCGCCACCAGCGCACAAAGCTCATCGCCTTCCTGCCAACCGTCAACGCCATCGCCCACGGCCGCGACCGTACCGGCAATTTCGAGGCCGGGCACATCGGTGACGCCCGGCGGCGGCTTGTAGTTCCCTTCCCGCTGGATAATGTCCGGCCGGTTGACGCCGGCCGCCGCCACCTTGACCAGAACCTCCCCCGGTCCCGGCTGGGGGACGGGGCGGGTGCCAGGCTGCAGCACATCGGGCCCGCCGGGCTCGACTATTTCGATACAGGCCATGGTCTCGGGCAAGGTCTTGCTCATGATGGTCTCCCTTTTCGAAGAAGGCTCCAGTATGTTGTAAGCAGTATGTTGTCAACCCAATGACAAGCCCTCCAAGCCCCTGTATTCAGTGAAGGGGAGGAAGATCATGGATTTGGAAGACCTGGAACCGAGAAAACAGAAACCGCCGCCGAAGGACCTGGAGGTCATGTCCATCGAAGCCCTGCACGAGTATATCGGGGAACTAGAGGAGGAAATCGCTCGTGTACGGGAGGCGATCGCGGCCAAGGGGAAAGCCCGGCTGGGCGCCGAATCCGTGTTCAAATCATAGGGCGAGGATTCTAAACGAACGGGTCATGCCGGAGATTCCTCGCGGCGTGACAACGAAATTTGGGGGCCTTTTACCCAAACGACAATTAATTCCCACGTGTCAATGGCTTGTTAATCGCGCGTTAAGAGTTTTTTAAGTTGTATTCTATAAGGTGATCCACGGATGGGACGTGGCCATTCGGGCCCTCATTTATCGTCCATCCGATTTGACGCCTCCCTGTTAAACTCACGCCGCCTCATTCGAGGCGGCGTTTTTTTCTTTGATGGCAATTTTTCGTGCGTTAGGACTCTTGACCTGAGAGTGCGGGGGTGGGTAAAGTCCTCCGCCATAAATACAATTCGGGCGAGTTTGACAGGTCAAGAGGCATTACAATAAAGGGGGCCGCCGGTGACAAGGCGGCCCCCGTTCTTTATTTACGGGCGTGATCGGACCGACCGGTCAGGACCATTCGTTCGGATGACTCCATGGTAACGCCAAAAACACTTAAATTCAGTACGTTAAGTCTTCATGCGGGGCAGGAGCCGGATCCCGCGACAGGGGCCCGCGCGGCGCCCATCTACCAGACGACATCCTACGTTTTCACCAGCGTCGATCAGGCCGCCGAGTTGTTCAATCTGGAGCGACCGGGCCATATCTACTCGCGAATCTCCAATCCCACGGTCGCCGTCCTGGAAGAACGCCTGGCGGCCTTGGAGGGCGGGGTCGGGGCGGTTTGTACGGCCAGTGGCCAGGCGGCGGTGCATCTCGCCGTGGCGACTCTCATGGGGGCCGGCGGGCACATTGTCTCGTCTTCGTCCATCTACGGCGGCACCCACAACCTTTTCACCCATACGCTGCCCCGTTTCGGCATTACGACGACCTTCGTCGATCCCCGGGACGTGGAGGCGATCAAGGCGGCCATCCGGCCCGAAACCCGCCTGGTATTCGGGGAAGTCCTTGGAAACCCGGGGCTCGAGGTCATGGATATGCCGGCGGTCGCCGATATCGCCCATGGCGCCGGTGTGCCGCTGATGATCGACGCGACCTTTGCGACACCCTTCCTGTGCCGACCGGCGTCCTTGGGCGCCGATATCGTCATGCATTCGGTGACCAAGTTCCTGGGTGGGCACGGTGTTGCCATCGGCGGGGCAGTCATTGATGCCGGCACCTTCGATTGGGAAAAGTCGGGCAAGTTCCCAACCCTGACCGAGCCCTATGCCGGCTATCACGGGTTGGATTTTGCCGAGGAGTATGGTCCGGCGGCTTTCATCATGCGGGCACGGGCCGAGGGGCTCAGGGACTTCGGCGCCTGCATGAGCCCGACCAATGCCTTTTACCTGTTGCAGGGGGTCGAAACCCTGCCGTTGCGTATGGTGCGGCATTCCGAAAACGCCCTCGCCATCGCTTCGTTCCTGGATGAACATAAAGGCGTTTCCTGGGTGACCTATCCAGGACTTGCCGGCCACCCTGACCACGACTTGGCGAAACGATTGTTGCCAAAGGGATGCGGCGGAATTCTCAGTTTCGGAATCAAGGGGGGGCGTGAGGCCGGACGCCGGTTCATCGAAGGCCTGGAGGTGTTCTCCCACCTGGCCAACGTCGGTGACGCCAAGTCGCTGGTCATCCACCCGGCGAGTACGACCCATCAGCAGATGGATACAGAGGCCCTGGTCACCGCCGGCGTTGGCGAAGAGATGGTGCGCCTCTCCGTCGGTCTCGAGGATGCGGATGACCTGATCGACGACTTGAACCAGGCCTTGCGCGCGGCGCAGAAGGTTTGACGGGAAAACCCGGACACCATGGAAATCCAAGTGGATGATCGCATTGTTTTCGCAGCCACCGGCGGACGGGCGTTTGACGCTCAGGCGCCGTGCGTGGTCTTCGTCCATGGCGCCGGCATGGACCACAGTGTCTGGAGCCTTCAGGTCCGTTATTTCGCCCATCATGGGCGATCGCTGTTGGCCGTCGACCTGCCCGGTCATGGCCGCTCGGAGGGCGATGTGCCGGCGGGCATCGAAGCCATGGCCGATTGGGTCCTGCGGATGCTCGACGCAATGGGTGTCGAGAAAGCGGCCCTTGTCGGCCACAGCATGGGGGCGCTGATCTCGCTCGAAGCGGCAGCCCGGGGCGGGGAGCGGATCGGTGCCCTGGCGTTGCTGGGGGTGGCGGCACCGATGCAGGTACATCCGGCGCTTCTCGAGGCGGCCGAGGCCAACGACCATTTGGCCGTCGACATGATTGTTTCTTGGGGACACGGACGCAAAGGCAGCGTCGGCGGCCAGCCGGCGCCGGGATTGTGGCTCGCCGGCGGATCGGCACGGCTGCTTGAGCGGAGCGGCCCCGGGGTCCTTCATGCCGGACTCAAGGCCTGCAACGAATACACAGGGGCATTGGTGGCGGCGGACGGGGTTCGCTGCCCGGCTCTGCTCGTACATGGCGAAACCGACCGCATGACACCTCCCAAGGCGGCTCGGGATTTGGCCGAACACCTGAACGATGTCCATACCGAGGTGATTGCCGGCTGCGGCCACATGATGATGCGCGAAGGCCCCCACGCCACAACCGAGGCGTTGCGCCGCCTGATATGAGGATACGGCCTAGATGACTGACAGGGACGTCGAGACCCGGGACCGGTTCCCCCACATGCTGGCGATCCAGACCCGGTGGTCGGACAACGACATCTATGGCCACGTCAACAACGTGACCTATTACTCGTACTTCGATACCGTCGTGAACTGCTACCTGATTGAAGAGGGTGGCCTGGACATTGCCGAGGGGGGCC
>JAJFIG010000178.1 GCA_021775195.1 Rhodospirillales bacterium
GGGTCCTGGCCCGCACCGCTTCGGCCTGGCCGCCGCCGCGCGCCACCGTGACGGTGTCCGACGCGCCCAGCTCCCGTCCCGTCTCCAGGCGTCCCGGATTGGGATCGGCGAGGATCACCCGATGCCCCTCCATGGCCAGGGCGGCGACGAATAGAAGCCCGATCGGACCGGCGCCGAAGACCGCCACCTCGGTCCCGCCGTCGCCGCCGTAGCGCCCCAGCTCGCAGGCGTCGAATCCGTGCAGCACGCAGCCCAGGGGCTCGGTCAGGGCCGCCCTGGCGAAGGACAGGCCGTCGGGGACCGGATGGGTGTTGCGCTCGACGAAGCGTTGGGGCACCAGCAGGAATTCGGCAAAGGCGCCGTTGAGGTAGCGCAGGTCCTCGCACAGGTTCTCGCGCCCCGCCCGGCACGCCTCGCAGGTCAGGCACGGCGCCGAGTTGGCGACCACCACCGCGTCCCCTTCGGTGAAATCCCCGGCCCCGTCACCGGTGGCGGCGACGCGGCCGCTCATCTCGTGGCCGAACAGTGTCGGCACCCGGAGCATCCGGGGATGGCCGCCCCGGCGGAAGACCTTGACGTCGGTGCCGCAGGTGGTCGCCGCCTCGACGGCGAGCAGGATTTCCCCGGGGCCGGGCCGGGGCACCGGCACGTCCCGGACCTCGATGGTCTCGGGGCCGAGCAACATTGCCCCGCGCATGGTCGCCGGCAGGTCCATCAGCTCCCCGCCGCTCCCCGCGTCGGCGTGAACAGGACCTTCAGCGCCTGGCGTTTCCGGGCCAGGGCCACCCCGTCCTGAAAATCGTCCAGGGGCATGGTGTGGGTGACCAGGGGCGAGGGGTCCAGGGCGCCGCTTTCCAGCAGCCCGAAGATCTCTTCCTGTTCCCTGAGCGCCGCCGAATAGGTGCCGATGATCCGCCGTTCGTACTTGAAGACATGGTTGAGGTCGAAACCGGCGCGGGCGTCCTCGGCCGAATAGGCGAACAGCACCACCGAGCCGCCCTCGCGGGTCAGCATGAGCGCCGCCTCCAGGGGGCCGCTGCCACCCACCGTCTCGAACACCGCGTCGGCGCCGAGGCCGTTGGTTGCCACAAGCACCGCCTCGCGGGCCGCGTCTCCCGGCCCGGCCGCCGCCGTGGCGCCCAGCGCCCGCGCCGTTGCCTGCCGTTCCTCGACCGGGTCGACGACGATGACCGATAGCTCGGGATAAACCGCCCTCAGCACCAGCAGGTGCAGCAGCCCCATGCTGCCGCCGCCCTGGACCACCGCCGCCCCGTCCGGTGCCAGTCCGGCCCGGTGGACACCGCGCAGTACGCAGCCCGCCGGCTCCATGAACACGGCGGCGGCGTCGCTGACGTGGTCGGGCAGGCGCCGCGCCGCCAGTTCCACGGCGCGTCTCTTTATAAGGACGGTGTCGGCGAAGGCCCCCGGTTCCATCAGGTTCTCCCGGAATACCGGGCACAGGGTCTCGCTGCCCCGCCGGCACAGCGCGCACTCGCCGCAGGGCACGTGGTGGGGTACCACAACCCGGTCACCGACGGCGAAGCCGCTGACATCCTGGCCCAGATCAAGGACGGTCCCCACCAGTTCGTGGCCAAGAACCGTCCCCGGCGCCGCGCGCCCGGTTCCCAGCTTGAACAGGTCGGTCCCGCAAAGCCCCACGACCCTGAGTTCCAGCACCATCTCGCCCGCCCCCGGCGCCGGCGCCGGCCGGTCCTCCAGCACCGTCTCCTCGCCGCCCAGGCAGGCGACCACGGTGTGGCGCGCTCCGGTGCCGCCCTTCAGGGCTGTTTGTTCAGAAGTGATTTTCTTGTCCATGGATGTGGAATAGCCCGACACGTTGACGTTGTTTCCTTGCCGATTGCCCCATCCTGAATCGTTCCCGCTGCCTAAGCAACCGAAACCCCCTAGCCATCGCCTCCTCCAACCCAAGCGTCCGCCTCCGCCACTCGCGCCAGGATTGCTTCGGCGATCGCCGCCTCGGCGCCCATGGGCGGGCATAGCCACAGGCGGCGGTCCTGGGCGGGGTAGGGGCCGGATGCGGGGGCGTCGTCCCGGTCCGTCACAACGCCGCCGCCCAGGCCCAGCAGAGCCGGCACGTCATCGGCGCCGTGTTGGCCCTCGGCCATCAGCAGCGGCACGGCAATGACGTTGGCGGCCGTCGTCACCGCCGCCCAGTCGCCGACCCGGGGCTCTTGCTCCAGGTAGACGGCGTGGATTTCGGCGCCCACCCCCAGTCCCGTCAATTGCTCCGCTAGCGCCGCCGTCGCCCGTGCCCCGGCGTCACTGCGCCCGCTGCCGTGGGCGATCAGCAGCACCCCGGTCTCGGCCGCTGCGAGGTTCTCCGCCGCCATCATCCGGTCGATGCGCTCGGCCATGGCCTCGGCGATCAGCGGGTGGCTGCCGGCGGCCGCACACAGATGGATGCGCTGGTCGCCGCGTACGGTGACGGGGCCGCTCAGCCCGGCCTCCCGGGGGATGACGGTGCCGGCGATATAGCCGTCGTAGGCCAGGTAGGGCACCACGTAGACCACCGCCGCGCCGGTCTCCGCCAGGACCTCGGCCAGGGCCGGGGCCTCCTTCACGAACGCCGCCCGCACGGTGGCGAACAGGCCGCGCCCGGCCAGTGCCTCGACATGGGCCTCGGTGGCTTGCCGGCCCGCCGGGTTGCTGGCTGAGCCATGGCCGACGATGACAAGGGCGGCGTCCCGCCATGGGGCATTGAATTCGTAAAAATCGGACTCCCTATGCATGGATTTTTTTCATACTCTTCCAAAGCGGCGGCGGCTGCCCGCACAGGGCCCGGGGGAACGCCCAGTGTGACACGGCGCCACCGGTGATGACAGCCCCGGCGCCCCACCCGCGGAGGACACCATGGAGCAGCTCGCAACCCGCCCCGAAACCAGCCGGCGCCACCGTATCATCGCCACCTGGCTGCTTGTCATGTGCGCCCTGGTCTTCGTCATGGTCGTCCTGGGCGGGGTGACGCGTCTCACCCATTCAGGGCTTTCCATGGTCGAATGGAAGCCCATGAGCGGCTGGCTGCCGCCCCACACCGAGGCCGCCTGGCACGATCTGTTCGAAAAGTACCAGCAGACGCCCGAGTTCCGCGAGGTCAACAAGGACATGACCGTGCAGGGCTTCAAGGGCATCTTCTGGCTCGAGTTCATCCACCGGGTCTGGGGACGGCTCCTCGGCGTCGCCTTCCTCGTTCCCTTCATCTTTTTCGTCGCCCGCGGCTGGGCCAAGGGTCCCATGGTCGGCAAGCTCGCCGTCATGTTCTTCCTCGGCGGCCTCCAGGGGCTCCTCGGCTGGTACATGGTGAAAAGCGGCCTCGTCGACCGGCCCGACGTCAGCCAGTACCGTCTCACCGCCCACCTGGGCGCCGCCCTGGTCATCCACGCCTACATGTTCTGGGTCGCCCTCGGCCTGCTCCTCCCGGCGGAGACCGAATCGCCGGCAGAGGAACCGCCCGCCGGCGCCGGTCTCGCCGCCTGGCTCGCCGTCTTGGTCTTGGTGACGGCGCTGTCCGGGGGATTCGTCGCCGGCCTCGACGCCGGTCTGTCCTACAACACCTTCCCCCTGA
>JAJFIG010000179.1 GCA_021775195.1 Rhodospirillales bacterium
CCACGGTGCCGGTGATCCTGGCCGCGATGGCCAGGCACAGGCCGCCGGTGATCTGCAGCGCCCGGTGGGCGTTCCCCGACGACAGGGTGCGCACCGTCAGGTCGCCGTCCTCCGCCTTCAGCGTCTCCCCCGACAACAGGGTCGCGTCCCGGGGGGTTGCCACCATGCCGACGAAGGGGTAGGCGGGGGATTTCCCTGTCGCTTCCTCCGGGCTCGCCGCCATCCCCATCATCACCGCGCCCCGGGCGCGGATGGCCTCGAGGCGCGCCATCACGTCCGCCCTGGCGTCGATGTCCGCCGGCAGCTCGGTGCCGGTCAGGCCCATGGCCCCGGCCTCGACGAAAACGCACGGGTTGGCGGCGTCGACCAGGGAGGCGGTGACCGCCCCCATCCCCGGCACCTCGATGCTGTCGGTGACGTTGCCCGTCGGCAGCAGGCGCCCGGTGACCGCCCCGCCGGGCTCGCGGAATTCGAGGCGCACCGGCGATCCCGTGCCCGACACCCCGGGCAGGTCGAAGTCCCCCTCCACCGCCGCGCCGCCGTCGTCCAGCGCAAAGTAGGCGTGGATGATCTTGCCCGTGTTGGTGTTGTGGATGCGCACCAGGGCTTGCGATCCCGACGCCGCCACCAGCCCCTCGTCGACGGCGAACGGCCCCATGGCCGAGGACATGTTGCCGCAGTTGCCGCCGTAGCCGACGTTGGCCACCGGCACGCCGATCTGGGCGAAGGTGTAGTCGATGTCGGCGTCGTCCCGGCTCGGCGGCCCGACGACGCAGACCTTGGAAAGCGACGAGATCCCGCCCCCCATGCCGTCGAGCTGGCGCGCGTTGGGGTCGGGGCTGCCCATGGCGGCGAGGAAGAGGGCGTCCCACTCGGCCCGGTCGGCGGGCAGGTCGCGGGCGTGGAAGACGATCGCCTTGCTGGTGCCGCCGCGCATGAAGACGGCGGGGATTTTCACTTGTTTCATCACGCTCCCCCGTTCATCCGTGTCGTGTCGTCAGCCGGCGGCGCGGACCCGGGGGTCCGGCTCCAGGGCGTCCGTCAGGTCCCGGAGCGAGCCCAGGGTTTCCAGGTTCTCGAGCAAGTCGAAGGCGGGCGCGATGCGCCCCGCCGGCAGCGCCCGGGCGGCACAGTCGGTGAACTTGGCCCTCAGCTCGTCGCGGCTCATGGGATTCGCCGGGCCGCGCCCGATCTGGTGGTCGATGCGCGCCGCCAGCCGCCGCCCGTCCCGGGTCGTCACCGTCACCTCGGCGCCGAACTGGCTAACCGTGTCCCGGCCCATTTCCGGGTGCTCGCCGACGTCGACAAGGGGCAGCAGGCGGCGGATGGCGGGGTCGAGCCAGGCCTCGCCCTCGAAGTGCTCGAAGGCGACGCGGCCGTCGGTGAGCGCCCTCGCGACCACGTACTGGAGGCTGAACTTGGCCTCGAGCCCGGTTCGCGGCTCCGGGTTGTCGGTGTGGGGCAGGCGCCGGGGGTTGGTGCGGATCTCGATCCCGGCGACGTCGCCGGCCGTCAGCCCGTGCGCGCGGGCCAGGTCGAACATGCAGTAGATGGCCGAGTGGGTGCTGCCGCAGCACGGGAACTGTTTCAGCTCGACCCCCGTTTCGACGAGGTCGAGGGGGTCGGCCCAGCCCTCGAAGATGCGTCCCGCGTCGAAGGTGCCGGGGCCGTTGAAGACGTTGAAGAACCCGTGCTCGTGCTCGAAGGCTTGCGGGTTGGCGGTGAAGCCGTCCCGGGCCAGCAGCGCCGCCATCACCCCGTTGCGGGCGCTGTGCCCCACCTGCAGGGGCTTGGTCATGGTCCCGAAGTTGGCCTTGACCCCCGAGGCCAGGGACACCGCTATCGCCAATGCGGTGGTGGTCTGGTCCTGGTCAAGGCGGAGAATCCGCGCCGCCGCCGCTACGGTGCCGAAGATGCCGATGGTCGCCGTCGGGTGCCAGCCCTTCTCGTAGTGGTGGAAGTGGACGGCCTTGCCGATCCGCGCCATGGTCTCGAACCCGGTGACGTAAGCCAGGATCGCGTCCCGACCGCTGGCGCCCTCGATCTCCCCCAGGGCCAGGATCGCCGGCACCAGGGGCACCGACGGGTGCCCGCCCATGGTCAGGTTGACGTCGTCGAAATCGAGGGCGTGGGCGGCGACGGCGTTGATCAGGGTGGCCTCCAGGCAGCTCGTCCGCGTGGCCCCGCCCAGCACCAGGCACGGCCCCTCGGCCCCCGCTAACCCATTGATAAGACGTACACATTCCTCCCCAGACCCGGCCAGCGCCACGCCCACCGTATCCAGAATCGCCATCCCCGCCCATTTTTCCGCCGCCTCCGGGATGTCACGATTTGTCACGCTCAGGATTTTCGCCGCCAGGTCCCTCGCCACGCTCACGATTTGCTCTCCCCGTTTCGCCGGTCTCGATCATACATGACCCGCCGCCGCCCTCACAATCGGGGCCGTTCCCTTGACGCCGCTCCCGGCCCCGGGGCAGGGTGCGGCCATGGCCGAGACCCCGTCATTCATGGAGTTGGCCCTCGCCGAGGCCACCGCCGCCGCCAAGCGCGGCGAGGTCCCCGTCGGCGCCGTTCTGGTCGACGCCGCCAGCGGCGAAATCCTCGCCGCCGCCGGCAACCGCACCGAGGAACTGGGTGATCCCACCGCCCACGCCGAGATGCTGGTCATCCGCGAGGCCGCCGCCCGCCTCGGCGCCCCCCGGCTCGCCGGCTGCGATCTCTACGTCACCCTGGAACCCTGCGCAATGTGCGCCACCGCCATTTCCTTCGCCCGCCTTCGTCGTCTGCATTTCGGTGCGTATGATCCGAAAGGTGGCGGTGTCGATCACGGGGCCAAAATTTTTGACCAACCCACTTGCCACCACCGGCCGGAGGTTATTGGCGGACATCGCGAAGCCGAAGCGGGTGAGTTGTTAAAGGCGTTTTTTATGAAGCGCCGTTAACGGTCTTTAGTCTGTATTGCGGAGATAGATCACCCAATACACCAGGGCGACAAAGACACCGCCGCCGACGATATTTCCCAACGTCACCGGG
>JAJFIG010000180.1 GCA_021775195.1 Rhodospirillales bacterium
CGCGCCGAGGCCGAGGCCGATCGAGACCGGGACCACGACCAGGGTGTAGGTCGTCGAGGCCCAAAGCATCTTTTGATAGTTCGAGCGACCGAATATCCGTTCGTAATTCTTCCAATTGACCCAGTTGAAGCTGTCGTTACCGAGGCTGTAATCGGTGAACGAAAGAACGCCGGCGACGAAAATCGGCACCAACAGAATGATGAGCATCAGCGCGATCGCCGGCACGCAGAACACGTAGCCCATCCACTGCCGGCGCGCCCCGGCGTCCATCAGGCGGCGACCTCGATCTTGGCCTTGAGCCGCTCGCCGTCGGCGTCGAACAGGAGCGCGTTCTTGGGATCAAGCATGATCGTGGCTTCATCGCCTGTATGGAAATGATCCAGGGCCGACGATTCCATGCGGCTGATGACCCGGCCACCGATATTCAGTTCGCCATGGAAATAGGCTTCGGAACCCAGGTTTTCGTGGTGAACGATACGGCAGGGAAGGCCTTTGTTGTTTATTCCCCCCAGGGTCACGCCTTCCGGACGCACCCCGATCCGAATTTCCTTGCCCTTGGCACCGGAATACAGGCCCGGCATGACCCGGTCGCCGACGCTGACCCTGCCGCTACCGTCCACGTGGGCCGGCAGGATGTTGATCTTGGGACTGCCGATGAATTCGGCGACCCGGATGTCGGACGGGTCGCTGTAGACCTTGCTCGGCGTATCGACCTGCAGTAGCTCGCCGTTCATCATCACCGCCACCCGATCGGCCATGGTCATGGCCTCCGCCTGGTCGTGGGTCACATAGATAAAGGTCGTTGCCAGGCGGCGGTGCAGTTCTGCGATCTCGGCCCGCATGTGAACCCGAAGTTCGGCGTCCAGGTTCGACAGCGGCTCGTCCATCAGAAACGCCTGTGGGTGGCGCACCATGGCACGGCCGACGGCGACCCGCTGGCGTTGCCCGCCCGACAGTTGCCCCGGCTTGCGGTCCAAGAGGTGGCCGATACCGAGCATGTCCATGGCCTCGGTCACGTCGCGGTCGATGCCGGCCACGACCTCCGCCGTACCGGGTATCCACCGGCCCAACAGCGGCAGGCGCTGCAAGAGGTTGAGGCGCCGCATGCGCAACGGCACGGCAATGTTCTTCGCCACCGTCAGGTGCGGATAAAGGGCATAGGACTGGAACACCATGGCGACGTCGCGGCGGCTCGGATGGAGTTTGTCCACCGCCTCGCCGCCGATCAGGATGCTGCCGCCGTTCTGTTGTTCGAGGCCGGCGATGATCCGTAACAAGGTCGACTTGCCGCAGCCGGACGGCCCCACCAGAACGATGAACTCACCGTCCTCGATATCGAGAGAAACACCCTTTAGTACGTGAATCGGCCCGAAAAACTTCTCGATCTCGCGTATTGTCACCCCGGCCATGTCAGCCCTTAAACTACCCTGTCATTGATCGACTCTTTTCGGCCGATGCTTAAATTGTGCGCTACATTTCGATATTTTGGAAAATAGATAATTCTTACGAAGCACATAAGAATTTCCGTTGACCCCCGGACGACGTGACGATGCCACACCCTTGCGCGAAAGTTGGGTGCCAATGGTTCAGCGCCACACGGCATTAACCGCCGCCGATTGTGCCGCCCGGGCGCGGGTGAGAAAACGGATGACATCAATTCAACGGAAAAACCGATGAACGGCCACTAATTTATCTATTTTCATGCCCAATTGAAGTTTGGCTAGAGTGGGGTAACGACGAGTCGGAGCGAAGCCCCTCGTCCCCCATCACGGAAGGAACGCAGCCATGGCCGAGCTGCCGCTCACCGAAGCCAAGTACGATTACAAGACCTGCTTCGACGAAGGATACGAGGCGATTGCGGGTGTTCTGGGTTCGGGCTCGAAATTCGCGCCCTTCGTCGCCCAGATGTCCGAATTCGCCATGGGTTATCTGGGGGCAAACGGCAGGGACTTCTTTTCCAATCCGGAAATGTTCGTCGAGGGCAACCTGCGCGTATCGGCGGAACTCGGCTTCGACGTGGCGGACTTGATTTGGGACGTCTACGACATCGAATGCGAGGCCGTCGGCGGGAAGATGTCCTGGTTCGACGAACTGTCGCCGGCGATCAACAACACCGACCCGTTGATCAAGACCGAGAAGGACCTGGCAAAATTGAAGGCGCCCGACCCGTACACCTCGGGCCGCATGCCGTTCGTCCGCGATGTGTTGCATCTGTTTCACGAGAAAACCGGCAAGCAGCCGACCATTCGGTTCTGCGGCCCGCTGACCCTGGTCGCCCAGTGCATGCAGTTCGAGCAGATGATCCTGCGCATGGAGGAGAATCCGGCGCTTGTCCACAAGGTGTTCGAATTCCTGGTCGAGGACGTCCTCGCCCCCTTCATCAATTCCCTGTTCAAGGACTTTCCTAACACCGGCACCAACGGTTCCGACGCCATCGGCTCGCTGCCGTTCATCACCGAGGATATCCTCGACGAGTATTCGATCCCCAACATTCTCAGGGTGCGCGAACTGTGCGACGGCCGTCCCGAGGTTCAGGTCGACAACTGGTGGGGTGACTCCTTCGCGAAGAGCCCGGAGGAGTTCTGGGAAAAGAAGCTCAAGGCGACGCCGCGCTACCTGAAGATTCAGGATCCCGACCTCTACCGCGTCGGCAGCGAACGGGCGCGCGCCTATGCCGACACCATCGGCATTCCCCTGCAGTTCGGCGTCGACAATCACATCCTGCAGGAAGGGCCGGAAGAGGAAATCGTCAAGCGCGTTCACGAATACATGGAAGTCGGCAGCCGCGGCCCCCACGGCGACAAGTTCTTCCTCTACCTCTGCAATCTCAGCGCCGAGACGCCGCTGGCCCACGCCAAGGCCGCGATCGACGCGATCAAGCGCTGGCGCGCCGGCGACCGGCCCTACGCCGGCCAGGTCTGGAGCGGCACCGAGGCGGAATCCAGCGCCCGCGCCGGCGACAAGGGCCGCTGGATGGGTATCGGCGTCGTCGGCGACCTGGAAGGAAACCTTCGCGATCAGCTCTATGCCGAGGCCAAGTCCGGCAAGAAGCAGATATTCAAGGACATCTACGATTCGGTGATGGAATTCCAGGACGAGGAATGCAAGCGCCTGGTCATCGAGGCCCTCGAGGCCGGCGAGACGGCGGCGGATATCCTCGACGAAGGCCTGATCGCGGCCATGGATACGATCGGTGAGCTGTTCGGCAGCGGCGAGTTGTTCGTGCCCGAAATGCTGATCGCCGCCCGTGCCATGAAGGCGGGGCTCGAGGTCCTGCGCCCGATCCTCACGGCGTCGAAGGAACCGCCGAAGGGGACCATCATCATGGCCACGGTCCGCGGCGATCTGCACGATATCGGCAAGAACCTGGTGTGCATGATGCTGGAGGGCGGCGGCTTCGAGATCATCGACCTCGGCGTCAACACCGATCCCATGTCGATCATCGAGGAGGCCGACAAGGCCGGCGCCGACATCATCGGCCTGTCGGCCCTGCTGACGACCTCGATGCCGTTCATGATGAAGACCATCGAGGCCTTCAAGCGGGAAGGAAAGGACTACCCGATCATCGTCGGCGGGGCGCCGGTGACCCAGGACTATGCCGACAAGATCGGCGCCACCGGCTACGCCGACAACGCCAGCGACGCCGTCGTCCTGTGCAAGAGCCTGATGGCCAAAGCCGCCGTCCGGGTACGCCAGGCGGGCTAAGTTTAGCGGCCGGCCCTGGCACCCGTGGCGACACGGCGAAGACGCTTCCTGCATTCGCCGGTGAACGACTCGGCCAGGCGGCTCGGCCGGTACCCTTTGAGCGAGGCAATCACCAGATTGACCTCCGGCGGCGGTTCCTCCAAATGGACGTTGACGATGGGAAAACCGCCGTAGCAGCGGGTGTTCTTGAGCTTGACGAAGGCGAACGAGTAACCGTTGCCGGCGGCCAGCAGCCCGCGCACCATTTCATAGGTCGTCGGCCTGTGCAGGACGCGTGGCTTCAGGCCATACATGCCGAAATAGGTGAAGAAATATTCCCGGAACCCCGGTGAATCCAACCGGATCCACGACTCGCCGACCAAATCCTTCAGCGAGAGTTTCTTCTTGCGCGCCAGCGGATGGTCCGGAGACATCTGGGCGAACGGTGCCAGCCGGGTCACCACACTGTGCTCGATGTGGTTGTCGGGGTAGATGTCGTACGTGAGCCCGAGATCGGCCGTCCCATCCTTCAGAAAGGTCGCTACCTGTTCCATGTCGCCTTCATGCAGGCCGATTTCCACATTCGGGTATTTCCTGGCGAAGGACCCGATTACGGGCGGCAGGAAAAGCGGCGCCGGACTGGTGTAGCACGCCACATCCAGGCGACCCGTCAAAAGACCGTTGTCGGTCTCGTCGAACATCCGCTCGAAATTCGTCGCGTTCTCCAGCAGTTCCCGTGCCCGGTTGACGAAGTTGCGCCCGGACGGCGTCAGCGCCAGCCCCTTCGATGGGTTGCGCACGAACAGGCGAAGGCCGAACTCCTGCTCACAGGCGCGGATGGCGGCGCTGATGGCGGGCTGGGAGACCCCCAGCAACCGCGACGCATTGGTGATGCCTCCCAATCGCGCGGCTTCGACGACATAACGCAGGTGGCGAAGATTATGCATGGCTTCATCGGAATTTATGATGTCCAAGGTTGATACTATCAGAATTTAACAATGAATTAAATCTACTTGCCGCAACCTGTCGTGGTTTCGCCCTCCATAACCCTTCAAGAATTGAACGCCCGGTCGACGCCCTCAGCACCCGCACCTGAACCCGAAACGGAACGGAACGGGCCGCCGATCAACTGCATCGTCAAGAGCGTCAAGAGCAGCGAATACCGGCCCTCCTGGGGCGATAAGGGGGCCTCCACCGGCCTTTCCCTTGTCCCCGCCACCTGTGCCGGACCCGAAGGGGATGCACCACCTACGGTAACCATGTATCCTGCCCCTCTTTCGCGGGCTGGGGTCTCGCGCCGCAGCCTGAATTGGTTTGCGCGCACGACCAAAGGGGAAGACGATCATGCGCGCAATATCATTATCTTTGCTTATTTTCTTTTGCTCCGTTGCCCTTGTGGCGCGGGCCGAAGAGGCAGCCTGGAAGGCCGTGACGCAGCCCGCCTTCGCCGATCATGTGGTGTCGTTCGAAATACCCGTCGGCTGGCAACGGGAAAATTCCGTCAATGACCGTGCCCTCCGTTTTCGCAAGGGTGAGAAATTTATCTTTTTTCCCCATTCGCGGCTCTACCTCCGGAAGCTGGTCAAGAACGCACAAAAAAAAGTCGTCGGGGAAGTCTTGATCATTATGCAACTGCATGACCTTCCGAAGCCGGTCACCCTCGACCGGTGGGTTGAAGTGTTGATCGAAGGCTGGAAGTCTTCAGCACATATCGTCTACGAGAAAGGATATGACCGGCTTCTGGATAAAAGAGCGTTCTATTACCTGAGTTCCGACGAAACTACCTGGATTAACGGCAAGAAAGTAAAAGCGACGGCACCGCACCGCAGGGAACAGGTCGCGGTATTGAACGACCGCGTGCTCATCGAGCTGTCCTATATAGCCAAGCCCACGGCGCTCTTCGAAGAGTATGCGCCGGTCTTCGAGCGCTTCGAAAAGAGTCTCAAGGTCACCCCCGTTTCGGACCTCGACCCCAATCAGATTTCGCAACTGTACAAAAGCCCCGAGATTCGCATCTCCCAGCGTCGGGACTATTACCTGGAAACCTCGTTTTCCATGGAACTGCCGCCGGGTTGGGGCGCCGACGAGGCGGCGGTCGAACCGGCGACGGCGAAACGGCAACGTGGCCTGCTTGTGGTCGACGCCGGGCCCGATGGATTGTCGGACGATCTTGGGTTCCTGGTAGTGGTCGAAGGTATGCCCGTCACCGCCCTCTCCAGGAGCGACTACCTGGCAACCGCCGACCGGATCATCGCCACCTTGATGCCCGAACACGCCCCCGGCCAAGCCGTCGAGACCAAAGCCCTGCCGGACCCATTTTTCTGCCAGTCCCGCCGCAAGCTGCGCCACGGCGAGGGAACCGGCAAGACTTTCGTCAAAACCTACACCGGCAAGGACCCCGACGGACGGGCCCTCAAAGCCCGGGTCTACACCGCCGGCGGCATGACCATGGTCTGCAATCTGGTCTACATCGACAATCCAACGGACTTCGACAAGTCGCTGCCGCTGATCGAGGAGATCGTCGGAAGCGTCAAGAGCAACGAGTACTCGCCCTCCTTCCGGCGGTGATTGAAATCACCGGCCACCCGAATAGGCCGCAATTCACCCGGTCGATCCTGCCACCGTTCATTTCCGCTTCCACGATCGGATCGGTGACCCAGTAACCCTTTGACCGCCGCCGCGGCCATCGGCCATAGTCCAGCCATCCCGAAGACCAGCACAACCATGAGGGCGAGGCCAGGGACAAACGACGATGACCGGCTTTCTCCTCTACATGGTAACCGCGTTCGGCCTCGGGGCACTATTCCCCAGGCCCGCCGCCGGGCGGCAGGACTGGATGGGACTGCGCACCTTTGCCGGCGCCTGCCTGATGGTCATCGCGCTCTATGCCCTTCAGGCGTTGCTGGGCATCGGCGTCGCTCTGTCCGCCGGGCTGGTGGCGGGCCTCGGGGTGGCCGGTACGGGCTGGTTTCTCTGGCGCCATTGCCGCCACGGCCAGCTGGCCCCCGTCGTGTTGCATCCCGTGGTCGTTCTCTCTCTCGCCATCGTCGCTGTCGCCGCCTACCAGGGCGGCATCGGCTACATCCCCTACACCGGCGACGATTTCATGACCTGGACCGGCAAGGCGCGGACCATCTTCGCCGTCGGTGACTACACCCGGGCGGTCCCCGACCTCCACCTTCCCTTCTATACCCCCGGCTGGCCCCTGGTGTTGCTCTACCCGTGGGCCATATTCGACACCTTCGACCCCGGACTGGCAGCCCCGGCATCAGCGGCCATGCATGTGGCCCTACTGGGCTTGGTCTTCGACGGGGTCCTTGCCGCGACTGCCCGGCGCGATCTTGGATCGCCGTCCGGCCGCATCCTGTGGGCATGGCTGTTCGTCCTCGCGGCCCTCCTCGCCGAGCTCTCGGGCAGGCTCTTCGCCATCAACCTGCTGGTCGAGCCGCCCCAGGTATATTGCCTG
>JAJFIG010000019.1 GCA_021775195.1 Rhodospirillales bacterium
CCTGCTCCAGTGCCCGGGGATCACCGACCCCTTCCAGGAACTGGGCAGCGAACTGCGCTTCAACGGCGTCCTGCCGGGGCGGCTGCGGGAACTGGCGATCCTGGTGGCGGCGCGGTTCTGGACGGCCCAGTTCGAATGGAAGGCCCATGCGGCGATCGCCGAAAAGGAAGGCATCGACCCGGCGGTAATCGCCGCCATTGCCGAAGGCCGAGCGCCGGAACTGGCGGCGGTGGACGACAAGGCGGTCTATGACTTCAGCCGCGAACTCCACGAGACCCGCCGGGTGAGCGACGCCACTTACGGGCGGGCGGTGGCGGCACTGGGCACGGACGGCGTCGTCGAGCTGACGGTGGTGGCCGGCTACTACACCATGATCTCGATGATCCTCAATACCTTCGAGGTCGAACCGCCGGAGGGGGCGGTGCTGGAGGACCTGTAAGCGGGGGGCAATAAGGAGGTCGAGTCCCCGTTCGAAATTCCACTGCGACAACACCCGGAACGTCTGCTTTTCAACCGATCATGTCTGCTCTGCGCCCGATAGCAGGCCTTGGCGCAAGGTCTTCGGTGCAGCCGCTCATGAGCCATTGCGGCCGGTCAGACCTGCTGGTCGATTGCCGACCTCTCAAAGCCGAGGCCATGGATCACATACGCCATCTGAACAGGTCAGCGGGTGACCAGAGCGGTATAGTTGAAGACGCT
Organism: Rhodospirillales bacterium; assembly: GCA_021775195.1. GTDB lineage: Bacteria > Pseudomonadota > Alphaproteobacteria > Rhodospirillales > 2-02-FULL-58-16 > JAJFIG01. The sequence continues at coordinate 700 of JAJFIG010000019.1, forward strand.
TTTCCGCTATATCCATTGGCTCTCCTGCCTGCTTGCGTAGAGCTATTGCTTTCTCTTGTTCGTGAACAGCGTCAGAGAATTCTTTCTTGGCAGCATGAATTGCAGCGAGAGTGGAGTGATAACTTGGGGTGTTATTCCGCCCCACAACCATGGACATGAAATCGAGAGCTTTCTTTGGGCTGCGATATTGCTTGTTCGTCGTAGTTGCCAGCAACCAAGCGACGTTCAGGCGACTTTGAATATCGCCTTGTTCCAACGCTTTGTTGTACCAACGTATCGCTTCATCCAAACTTTTTTTAACCCCCCGACCAGTCAAGTACATCCCTGCAATAGCGCCCTGCGCTAGAGAAAAACCCTTTTGTGCTTCTGATTTTCGATACCAATGGAGTGCCTTTGCGTAATCCTGCGCCACTCCTCGACCGTGTTCGTACATGAACCCAACTCGAAACTGTCCAAACGCAAGTCCTCCTTCAGCAGATTTTTGGAACCATTCGAAAGCTATTTTGTCATCTTGGGGAACCCTGCGGCCTTTCGCATACATCGCACCCAAAGCATTCTGCGCATGCAAGTGGCCTTGGTCGGCCGCCTTATGCAGCCAACTTGCGGCTTTCGCTAAATCCTTAGGAAGGCCAGCCCCCCGGAAATACAACATTGCGAGAAAGAACTGCGATTCCGCATGCCCTTGTTTTGCGGCCTTTGTGTGCCAGGAGGCGGCGATTCCATAGTCTTTGCACCACCCCCAGCCAGCTGCATACATTCTCCCAAGATAAGATTGTGCCCCTGCGTGGCCTTGTTTCGCTGCAATTGGGAGATATCTGGCCGCTAAATCAAACTTCCGGGCGAGAAAGGCAGACTTTCCCTTCGAGAAAGCGGCCTCAATATCCATGTCCGGCTTACTGGCTCCTTGGCCGGTATTGTCCCCGCCATGACGGATATCTTTGGCTTTGTCGCTCCAGCGCTGGAACTCCTTAGGGTTTTTTGGGACGCCTTTCCCAAGCAAGTATTTCATCGCTAGTTTATCCGCAGAACGGTCGTGGCCTTTTTGAGCAGCATCAATGTAAAGGCAACGTGCCTTAGCGTGGTCCTTTGCAACACCCAAACCGTGATCATAAAGAGAAGCCAGTACATTTTGCGCGTCCAACACACCCTGGTCAGTGGCTTTTTTGGAATATTCAAAGGCTTTCTTGTTATCGATTTCGACGCCTAGCATGCCGGTGTAGTAGACCACCCCTAACTGATACTGGGCTTGCGCAATGCCTTGGTCAGCGGCTTTTTTTTGCCAATAAAGGGCTTTGCTAGGATTCGGTCCGCCAATGCTGCGATTTTCGATGATTAAGTTTCCGAGCCGATGTTGGGCTGCTGCAAAGCCTTGCTCCGCGGCACGTTCCCAATAGCGCTCTGCTGCGCCATAGTCTTTCTTATCGTACGCAGCAATTCCTTTCCGATATACGTCTTCGACACTCTCCGCCAAAGCCTGCGATGGTAACAGCAAAAGAAGAATAAAAAGTCGGATGACGATGTGTTTCTTGATTTGTTGATTTCCCATGTTGGCCTGTCCGATCCGCCAGAATACCCATGTGACACCATATTCAAGCGGGTTCGGCCCAGGTCAACACTGAACTTCGGCTACTGGCTAATTTGAGAAGAAAACCGGGTCGCCGATTACCTTCCCCTTTCGGGTATCTAGCCGACATACGAGCCCGTTTCGTACTTCCAACCGGTCAAATTCCAAACTGAAACACTACCGATACAGAAAGCCACTCCCCCGTCCGTGACGTGGCGTGGTAGCTTTTTCGAAATAGACCCGGAGGAGAACCGCCATGGCCCGCTGGACCGAACGCCGCCAACGTTTCCGCGCCCTCTTGTCGGGGGACCGCTGCGTTCACCCGGCGTCCGTGTTCGACGCCATATCGGCGCGCATCGCCGAGGACCTGGGCTTCGAGGCGGGGATGTTCGCCGGGTCGGTGGCGTCCCTGACCGTGCTCGGCGCCCCCGACCTGATCGTCCTCACCATGCCCGAGTTCGCCGACCAGGCCCATCGCATCTGCCGGGCGGGAACCCTGCCCCTGATGGTCGATGCCGACCACGGATACGGCAACGCCCTCAACGTCATGCGCACGGTGGAGGCGCTGGAGAACGCCGGCATCGCCGGGATGTCCATCGAGGACACCCTGCTGCCCCAGGCCCACGGCAGCGGCGGGGCGGCGAGCCTGATCTCCGTCGACGAGGGGGTGGGCAAGATCCGCGCCGCGGTCGAGGCACGCCGGGACCCGGGGCTGATGATCGCCGGGCGCACAAGCGCCGCCGGCATGACCGGTGTCGCCGACGCCATCGAACGGGTGAAGGCCTACGAGGCGGCGGGATCGGACGCCATCTTCCTGGTCGGCGTGCGCTCGCGGGACGATCTCGACGCCATCGCCGCCGAGATTTCCCTGCCGCTGATCATCGGCGGCGGTCATTCGTCCTTGATCGATCTCGACTATCTCTCCGAGCGCGGCGTGCGCATCTGCCTGCAGGGGCACCAGCCCTTCGCCGCCGCCGTGCAGGCGGTAGAGACGACCCTGAAGGCGCTGAGGGACGGCACGGCGCCGGCGGACCTGGAGAACGTCGCGTCAAAAGAGCTGATGGCCCGGGTCACCCGGCGCGACGATTACGACCGCTGGACGGACGAATACCTCTAGCCCGCATTTCTCACCACCGCCATGGTCTGCGCGGCGCTGTCCCGCCGACACGGCAGGAAATACGGGCTAGCTGCGGATGAAGTGTTCGAGCTGTTCGATGGCGAATTTCTGGTCGGCGATGATGGACTTGACCAGATCGCCGATGGACAGGATCCCGACCAGCCGGTCGTCGTCGATGACCGGCAGGTGGCGGATATGGTTCTCGGTCATGACCGCCATGCATTCCTCCACCGTCTGGTCAAGGTGGGCACAGATGAGCCGAGTCGTCATGACGTCGCTGACCGGTGTTTCCGGTGACGCCTTGCCCTTGAGGATGACGTTGCGGGCGTAATCCCGTTCGGTGAAGATCCCGACGGGCTTGTTGTCCTCCATTACGATCACGGCGCCGACGTTCATTTCCGCCATCGTCTTGATGGCGTCGAACACCTTTTCACCAGGACGGACGGACCAGATATCGTGGCCCTTGCCCTCGAGCATTTGTCTCACCGTTGCCATATAATCACTCCCCCAGTACTCCCCATTGAGCCGCCACCCTAACATAGGGGACGGCCGGCGGCGACCC
>JAJFIG010000181.1 GCA_021775195.1 Rhodospirillales bacterium
GGTGGCCGCCACCGTCCTCAGTTACGTCATGCACCCCTATCGCCCCAAATTATCTCTGGGCGCAGGATCTGAGATCTGGGCATTCTCGAAATGGATCGTTGTCGGCAACTTCGGCCGGTTCCTGACCTTGCGTATCGACGAATTCGTCGTCGGTAGAATCGCAGGGACCGCGATCATGGGCGCCTACCACGTCGCTTCCGATCTCGCCACATTACCCATACAGGCCATCGTCGGGCCAATGGGGCGTGCGCTGTTTCCCAGTTTCTCCAAGCTCTCCCAAAGGCCCGACCTGTTCGCACAATCCTATGTGACCGTCGTCGGGTTCGTTGCCTTTGTCGCGGCACCGGTGGGGTTCGGAATAGCCGCCGTGGCCGAGGATTTCATCGCGGTCATACTGGGAGCGAAATGGGCCACGGCGGCCCCCTTGATCCAGTGGCTGGCAATAATCAGCATGGCCAGCGCATTGACCCGAAACACGGCAACGTTTCTGATGGCGCTGGGCCGGGTCAGAACGTTCGCCATTTTGACCTTGTTTCAGGTTGCCGTGCTGGCGCCGGCCGTCATCCTGGCCGGTATCTCGGGTGACGCAATGACGATCGTCGTTACACGCACAATCGTAACCGCCCTTTTCGTGCCAATCAGCCTTTATGTCATAACGACGGCGCTACCCCTGTCACCCGTCCAAACCCTTGCCGCGATATGGCGGCCATTTGTCGCCGGCGTGGTCATGGCTGCGATCGTACGCGCCCTGCACGCGGACTCGATCCAAAACCACTTGGTTACCCTGACGATGGACATATTCGTGGGAGCGGTATCCTTCAGCTGTCTGGTCCCGGTCCTCTGGTTTTTGTCAGGACGGCCGCCCGGAGTTGAAGACCATGTTCTTCAGTTTGTGTCCCGCTTTTGGAAACGGCTGCGAAGGCACTGACGGCACAGGATCCCGGTCAAGACGAGAAGTAATGTTCCACCATCCGCGACACCGGGTGATCGGGATCGCGGCGGACGAACGACTCCGCGACCCGGGTGATGGTGGCCAGGTCTTGTTGCGAGAGGTCGCGCTCCCAGCGGCGGTCGGCGGAAATCTTGGAGTCGCGAAGGCGCATGGCATTGCCGAGGATGTGGTGGTCGGTGGCCTTGAAGTCGCCCGGGAAAGGCTGCGGTTCGAGGCCGACGAGGCGATGGAGGGTGGCCAGGGTCTCATCGGTAGCCTCGCAGAGCTGCTCGTAGTAGATGGTGATGGCCTTGTCGCGGCCGCCCAACACCCGGGCGACGTCCGATTGCTCGCGCAGCCACATCCGGGTCGAGAATTCCGCATCCCAGCCGCGGCGATTGATGTCCGAGAGGACGACGCCACGAAGGTCGCGCACCAGATGGGCGGCGGCGATGTCGAGCTCGGGAATGCGGCTCAGGTGGCGGACCCGGTGGGGGCTATGGGAATTGTCGACGAACACGCGCGCCCCGCTGTGGGCGAGGGCGGTGTTGACGAAGGTCAGGTTGGCGCGATCGAAACGGGCCAGCGTCCCGGCGAATCCCGGCATCCGGCTGACCACGGCGTCCCTGAGGGATTCGGCGCGGTTGCTGTGAATGAGTGGCAGGCCGGCGTTGAGGTAGCGATTGAGGCGGTCGTTCCGGACGAGTTCGTACTTGGTGCCGAAATCACTGTAGTCGAACGGCAGCCGGGCGTCCCGGAAGGCGTCCCTGATGGCGCCGAAGAAGGGGCACGACTTCAGAGGCTCGCCGCAGGAACAAAGGAAGTTCTCGTCGTTGCCCTCTGGCCATCCGACCATGTGGCCGACCGTGCAGATTTCCTCGTGGGTGTTCAAAAGAAAGGAAAGCAGGGTCGACCCGGAATAGGACGAACACGCGATGTAAAATAGTTTCGGCACGGACAAGAGTCCCTCTTATTCGGGAAGCGCCAAATAAAGCATGAGTTTATTAATAATTCTTCCACGTGCGAGGTCGAAATTTCGACCGCAATTAGGGAGGTCGATCCGACGGCTCATGAGCGGGGACGAAGTCGGTGCAGGCGCTACCCTGACCGCTATTTAGTTGGCGACGATCGCTGACGGTCAGCAAACAACAAAAGATGCAGGCGCTGGAAAAAGTCGACGTAAATGCCCTTGCGGTTTTCAGTATAGCGCGCCAAAAGAACGATGCTTCCCCCGGTCAAAAGCAATAGCAAGACGCCGTTCAAAATTCCATCTTGTTGCCCGTCAGACAATATGACGCCATCGAGCAGGACATCGAAAAAAATCAATAACGGCACATGATAGAGGTAAATCGAGAAAGTATGTGACGCTAAAAAGCGGATCGTTCGCGCCACCCATCCCGTGCGCAGCAATAACGCAGCAGCACTTTCACAGAATAACAATGTCCCGGAAAATGCCACGGCTACGGCCAGATCGCTCGGAAACCTCGCGTTGCCGCCGATGAAGATATTCGCACCGAAGAAATAGAAAAAACCACGAGAATCTAGTTGCTCGTAAAATGCCCGATTGAGGGCATCCAACGGAGTACCGAAAATTGCGAAGGCGAAAAATAGCGCTAGGCTGGCCAAAAATAAAAGCGGCATCAGGATTGATTGCAGTGGCACTCTAGGCCGCAGATGATAGACCAAGACGCCGATCAGCCAGATGGACGAATATAAAGCGATTCTCGGGCCGGCAACCAATAAAACCAGAAAGGTCAAAGGAAAGCGCCAACGAACGGGTGCAAATACTGCGGCGCCAAACATTAGGTAGTAAAAAAACTCGTAGGACAACGACCAAAAGGGACCATTCGACAGCGGAACAATGGTAAAGTTCCAGATCTCATTGATGAACAATAACGAAGCACCGATACGCAGCAACGGTTGGGCGTGGGCGTTTGGATCATAGGCCGCAGGATTGATTTGGGCGCCAATCCCGTCGACGACGGCGGTCAAAATCAGAGCCGGCACAACGACGGAATACAGGCGAGCATATCGACTAATGCTATAGCTTTGCCAAGTTTTTTCCCGCGTGTCCGCGACAAAGGCAATCACAAAACCAGAAATGACGAAAAATACCATAACCGCCTCGCCACCGAAGGGGAATCGCAGCGTGCTGTCCGTCAGTTCCAGGGCAAAAAAATGGTAAACCAGAACCGTCGTCGCCGCGAGAAACCGTGTCGCGTCCAAATAAATCGATGCGCCTTTTGTCATTTCCGGTGCATTCGCTTTTAGTGGTTAGAACCGTTCACTGAGGCCGGCACTTCCAAGGCCGCATTCGAATCCATGGCAATCATATCGTACAGATAGGGCAATTATCTGCCCCCACCGCCCCGTCGACACCTCAACATATTGATTTTTATAACATAACCCCTATCTCGCGACACCGAATATCTGGTTCATATGGGAAATGCGATTTAACAAACTCCTACTTTTCCGGGATATTGCAATCAGTAAAGAATATTACTGCAGTTGCTTTCTTGTCATGACAGAAGGCGCGCCCCGCTGTGGGCGAGGGCAGCGTTCATGAAGGTCAGGTCGGCGCGGTCGAAACTGGCCTACGTCCTGGCGAATTCCGGATTCCGGCCGACCACGGCGTCCCTGAGCGACTCGGCACGGTTGCTGTGGATGAGCGGCAGGCCGGCGGACGCCGGCCGCGGGTTTCAGGGCCCCGGTTTCGCGATCGCCGAAAAGACCTCCTCGAAGGTGCGGAACTGCTCGGCGCGGGAGAACCCTTCGCAGACGGTCGCCGGAAGCGGTGGAATGCCACCGTCACGGCGCTTTGCTTCCAGCCATCCGCCGAGGTGGCGCGCGATCTCCGCGGGATCGTTCGAGTAGACCCCGGCGCCGCGCTCGCGGATGATGGTCGCGGGGACGCCGGTCTCCAGCCCGAGGCCGAGGATGGGGCGCCGCGCCGCCAGGTATTCGAAGAGCTTGCCGGGGACGTTGCCCTGCTCCAGCGGATCGTTCCATTGCATGATGAGGAGGACATCGGCGCGCTTCTGCACGGCCACGGATTCGGTGTTGGGAACGCGCGGGTGGACCGTAACCAGCCGCTCGACGCCGTATTCTTCGACCAGAGGCTGGACATGGGCGACCGCGGTCCCGAAGAATTCGACGCGGACGCCGTCGGCGGCCGCCCCCATAAGGCGGAGAGCCGCGAAAAGGGCCGACGGGTCGCGCCGCCCGACGTAGATGCCGCCGGTGTAGACGATCCGAAGTTGCGGTACGTCCGGTGATCCCTGCCCCGGCTCGACGCCGTAATCCTTGGGGTCGAAACCGTTGTAAACGACCCACGTCGGCTTGCCGTATTTACGCCGGTAGTCGTTCGCCCACGGCTCGGAGACCGTGATGAGGGCGGCGGCGCTCCGGACGAGGCGGCTCTCCGTTTGGACCGCACGCCTCAGGAACCAGCCCTGCAGGGGATCGTAGGGGTCTTCCCCCCAGCGGTCGCGGAACTCGACGATCCATGGAACGCGGTGCCATCGGCTGAGCAGGTGCCCGGCAAGCAGGGTGGTGAAGGGGGGGCCGCTGGCCAGGATCACGTCGGGTGACCAAGCCTTGGCGACCCGCCGCCCTGCAAGCAAGGCGAAGGGCAGCCATCCGATCCGCGAATCGGGCCAGTTCAGGAGGTCGACACAAAAACGCGCGCTAGCCTTCAAGCGACTGCGCGGACGCGGCGCGGGCGGGCTGACGGCACCGTCCACCGCACCGGCGTTGCCCGCTATGACCGGGGTAACCGTTTCACCCCCCCGGCGCAGGACGCGCCTGGCGAGCCAGGCAACCGACGCGGTCACGCGGTTGACGTCCCACCAGGGCGTCAGCACCACCCGATCGGCCGGGATGTCCATGGACAGCGTCCTCGCATAGGGCGTGTCCCGCGGGGTCACGACCCGGATGTCATGCCCCGCCGCCAAAAGGTAGGCGGCCAGCTTGCCCAGCCGCATGGCCCCCATGGTACTGGCGGGCGGAAAGAACCAGGAGACGACGAGGATTTTCACCGACCGCTCCGGCAGCCAATGGTCGCCGGCAAGGTTACCGGTACGCGATCCGCAGAGCACCGCCCAACCCATCCGCAGGCGCATCTGTTCGTCAATGGGGTGGCATCCTGGGAGCGGGGGAAGCGGGGGCCATCGTCTTCGCCGGATGGGCTTGCGGCTCACTTTGCACCGGGGGGACATCTTCCTGCAAAGCCTGCAAAACGAGAACCCGGGCGACCACCATGAAAACCAGGAGACTGTAATACAGATCGAAATAGGCCTTGTTCAGGAAAACCCCCCCGACGGCATAGCCGATCAAGGAGACCTGAAGCATGGCCGTCAAATTCTGCGCCCATATCAAATCCGGGCGGTTCCTGGTCTGCCGGATGGTCAGCGTGCCCATGCGCAATGCCGCCAATCCAATCATCAGGAACAGGGTCAGGCCGATAAACCCGTGCTCGCCGAGGACCTGGAAATAGATGCTGTGGAAGGCGCGATTCGTCGCATCGGGAACGTAGGCCCCGTATATCTCGCTACTGTTGGTGACGTTGAAGCCGCCGCCGACAAGCGGGTGGTCCACGGCCAGGCCAAAGGCGACGCGCCAGGCCTGAAACCGACCCTGGACCGACGCGTCCTGCTCGTAGGTTTCGATCGACGCGATACGTTCGAACCACTTCTCCGGCGTCAGGCTGAGTCCGACGATGATCGCCAGCACCGCGACGAACCCAAGCATGAGGCGGCGGCGTGATTTGAGCATCAGGAGAAACAGTGTCACCGTCATGGCGACGAAGGCGCCGCGGGAGTAGGTAAAGGCGATGGACGCCCCGCATAGGAGCATGGAACCGCCCAGCCCCCAGCGAAGCCATGGCGGCTTCGCTTCGAGCTGCAGGTACCGCAATAACGGGAATATCATGATGAGCGCCAGCGCGAGGCCGTTGTTGGCCTCGATGGCGCTGCCGGGGGGACCCATTACAATGAATTCACCGCCGGTGAGCAAGGAGAAGATTCCCCCTTTCACACCATAATAACCAATGGATAGGACCGTGACCCAGATGAGCGCGTTGAGCCGTCCCTGTGTGCGTATGAGCGGCAGGGCGATGAAGCTCATCAGGAGGATCTTCATGTAATCCTTCCAGAGCTCGTTGGCGTAGATCGGGACCAACGCGAAGAGGGTCGTGACGGATGTCCAGGCGGCGAAGATGAGGAGCAGCACGGTGACGGCGTTCAAGGGGATGCGCTTCGGCTCACGGGACAGGAGCCATGCCGCGATCGTCGCAACCGCGACGATGTACGCAACCTGGAGCTCTTGCGTGTCACCCCAGGTAAACCGGTGGGGATTGAAATAGGATACCCACGCCCACATCATTATCCCGACATGCGGCCACCTCAGGATGAATGGAATGGAGCCGAAAATGACGATGAATAATGCTCTTGCTCGCATGGGAAACCGCCGCGTCCGGAAATCGGTGTTTCAGGCCGAAATCGTGACCATAACCGATTGTCGGTGAGATTCGTTTCCAATTCATTATCACTACCAAGGAGAACGATCACGGCCAAGGAGTACTCCGTTGCCATCGTCTTCCGGTAATTGCGCTATCGGACCGATCCCGTTTCGCCTTCACCGGTAATCCTTTTCAGATACAAGTGAAATCCGAGGACGCGTCACAAAGGAACCCGACATCCATAGGGGATGGCGTATACGTCGGCCGGTTTCGGCCGCAGCAGTGAATCCGTATAGGTGCCGAGCTTTTCGCCGATGGAGCCGGGTATCCATTCAAGAGCCATCTTTATTGCGGTCAATATCCGTTCGCCAAACCCGAAGCCTCTTGGATCCAGGCGTTCGACGACCTGCCAACACGGCGGAATCGAATCGATGCGGACGCGTCCCGGGCCCCAGTTCATGGTCTCGCGGTCCAGAATGACGTACGCCGCCAATGGGGCGGCATTCCCTTCCGTCTTGATCTCCGGGAGCCTGGCCGTGACGGCAGAGGATAGTTCGGAAAGAGGTTTGATTGCGCGTCTCAGCATGTCATCGCCTTGAATCATCCCACTGAAAATGGCGCCTCTCACATTATGTTCCGAGCCAAAAATGGGAACATCGGCGTGTCGCTGAGCGAACGCCACCGCAGCCTTCGTGTTGCTGACAAAGACCCGGATGGCCTGCTGTTCCAAGCCCGAGAGCACGAACGATCCGAGCACCAACGCCACGACAGTGAGACGAAGCGTTAATCCCTTGAGGCTGGAAAGGAAGTATCCGGCCAGCATGGCGAACGGGGCCATGAATATGAGCATGTAATTCGTTTGTTTTGGAATGAATTTCAGGGGGCTTATGGATATGACCATGAACGTGAAGACAACAAACAGCCCGACCGCCCAGACGACGACGAATTCCGTGTCCAATACTTTTTGCCGCCCGTGGCGGACCTGCCTGAACCAAAGCCATATGCCCCCCAACGTCAGGAATGGGGCCATCCAGGTATGGCGGCCGTCGAGGAACAGATACCTGAAGTAATACCCTGGAGAATCGATCCAGGCTCTATTACTGCCAACATATTTGTCCTGAGTAGTTGAAAATATGATTTTGAAAATGTGTAATGGATCGCCATCCAAAATCCAAAACAATAAGGAATTCAGCGATACCACAATAAATCCCGAGAAAATGACGAGCCACCATCGAACCTTGAATACTCTCATTATTATTGCGTAAAAAAAGAATGTGGCTGCAAATATCGTCACACTCTCCTTGATCCAGAACACAAACCCCGCCGACACCCCTGCGAGAACATACGACGCATTGCTTTCTTTCTTCTCCGCAAAGAAAAACGAAACGAAGCTGAGAGTGACGAAAAAGGCCAAGGGAGCATCGGCGTCGAGCCGGCCGCCGAAATGCACGTGGAGGGGCAGCAATGCCAGTACGAGCGACGCGAATATCGCCGCACGCAGGTTCCAGATCGCGTAGGCACACACGAACACCAGCGCGACTTCCCCGAGGGAACAGACAAGAGACCACAGGTTGGCGGAGACCTCACTAGGGCCGAACAGCCATAGAAAAAATGCCGCCGGGATATTTATTCCGAAGCGCGTGGCACCGATGTAGTCCGACGATGTCCAGTTGCCATTGGTGATTTCCATTGCCCGAGACGTGTACGTGACCTCGTCCGAGCCGAAAAAACCCGTGAAAAAAATCGTTCGCATTAGAAGTGCAATGCCCAGGACGCAGAAACACGCCACCCAAGGGTTTGTCAGCCAATAAAGCCCTTCCGAGGTTGTCGAATCACGGGTATCGCGTTCTAGCATCTGTCACTGGTCCATCATCAAAAAACCACCGAGCGTCCACCGCTCATCGCACACGCGCATTTTTCCGTTTCCGAAAAGCATACAGGCATTGGGCGTCATCGACGAACAGGCCTCCCGGTAATCCGCGGCTCACCCGGCGCCGAAGAAGGCGGAAATCTCGCTGGCAACGGACAGGACGTCGTCCTCCTCGAGGCCGTAATAGAACGGCAGCCGGAGCAGGCGCTCGCTGAGGTTCTCGGTAACGGGGAGCATGCCGTCGCGGTACCCCATGTCCCGGCCCACGGGCGAGGTGTGTAGGGGCACGTAATGGAAGACTGTCAGGATACCCTTGCCCTTCAGGTGCTTGATCAGCGCCGTCCGGGTCGCGAGGTCGGCGAGGATCACATAGAACATGTGGTAGTTGGTGCCGCAATCGGCCGGGATCGTCGGCAGGGTGAGGAGGCCGCGGTCGGCGAGGGGGCGCAGGGCCGCCTCGTAGGTCTCGTAGATCCGTTTCCGCCGGGCGGTGATCTTCTCCATATTCTCCAGTTGGGCGTAGAGGAAGGCGGCGAGTATATCGGCGGGGATGTAGGACGATCCGATGCTGACCCAGGTGTACTTGTCGACCTGGCCGCGGAAGAACTGGCTGCGGTTGGTGCCCTTCTCGCGGATAATCTCGGCACGCTCGGCGAAGCCGTCCCGGTTGGTGATCAGCGCCCCGCCCTCGCCGCAAATGAAGTTCTTGGTCTCGTGGAAGCTGTAGGTGCCGAAATCGCCGAGGGTTCCCAGGTAGGCCCCCTTGTAGGTGGCGTCGACACCCTGGGCGGCGTCCTCGATGACGTAGAGGCCGTGCTTTTTCGCAATTGCGTTGATGGCGTCCATGTCGCAGGCGACGCCGGCGTAATGGACGGGAACTATCGCCCTGGTACGCCCGGTGACCGCCTGCTCCAGGAGCGTTTCGTCGAGGTTCAGGGTGTCGGGGCGAATGTCGGCGAAGACCAGCCTGGCGCCACGCAGCGCAAAGGCGTTGGCGGTGGAAACGAAAGTATAGGATGGGAGGATGACCTCGTCGCCGGCCTCGAGGCCGCAGAGCAGGGCCGCCATCTCCAGGGCCGCGGTGCAGGACGTCGTCAACAGCACCTGGTTGGCGGAAAACTGGTCCTCGAGCAGCTTCTGGCATTGCTTCGAGAATCGGCCGTCGCCGCTGATCTGGCCGCCCGCGACCGCCTCGGCCATGTAGTCGAGCTCTCGACCGATGACGAACGGCTTGTTGAAGGGGATGCGATAGGTCATGGGCGCCTCGATTTCAGCGGCGGATTTCGGCCGGGCTCAGCCCCTCGCCGGCGGGGAAGACCCAGAACTTCTGCAGCAGGAATATGAGGCATGCGGTGACGAAGACAAGGGCAAGGACGACCGCCTGGTGGGGCAGACCGGCCATGTCCACCAGGAGAACCATCACACCCAGATTAAAAACATACCCGAAGGCGTAGGTGGCGACGTAGCGGGCCATGGAGCCGGGAACGGCACCGCGGTGGCGGAAAGTCCAGCGGCGGTTGAAGACGTATGTCTGCAGAATCCCAAGGGCGTAGAGAACGGTCATCGCGGTTTTGTGCCCCATGCCGGCCCAGGTCAGCAGCAGATAGCATACGTAAAGCACGGCATTGGAGGTTAGGCCGATGACCGCGTAGCGGACGAATTGCTGGTGGGTTCGCATGCTAGGTCAGGACACGTGCATGCGGCGGGCGCCAATGCATGGTCATCGCGGGTTCCGCGAAGCGAAACCCCAAGGAGACATAGAGATTGAAGGCCTCGATGTTGTGCGAAGAAATGCTCGTCGTAACCGTATCAACGCCTTCCCCCTGGTGCCACCGCAACAGGGCCTTCCAAACGCGCTTTCCAAGCCCCTGCCCCTGCAATCCCGGGGCCAACCCATTCAGCGACCAAAAGCAGTGGTCCGGTTCCGGATGCTCGACGACGAAGAAGCCGACGATTTCTCCGCCCCGCGAACACTTCAAAACAGTCTGTTGGGGACGATCGAAAGCATTGACCATCCATACCCGATACCGGCGATTCCCCAGAACCGGCCCGACCCTGGGGTCCTGGTGAAAGCGGCCGTGGCGAAAAATACGTCCCGCCATGTCGGCCAACGGCTCACGGTCCCCGTCGGATGCAACCTCGACGGTCAAGTCGTCCTCCCCCAACTCCATGGAACGAAGCCCGGTCAGTCGCGGATGGTAGTTCAGCTCGATGAAGCGAAAACCTCTCTCCTCCAGGAACATGGCCTCGGTCAGGCGTTCCTGAGGCAGGCGGCAATTGCACAGGGTAATTTTGTGGTCTTCGCACCAACCTGTGAAAGCGGAGTAGTCGCGACCCGCGTTGTCGATGTCGATGACCCGCAGACGGCTGATTTCCGCGACAGGTTCTCCGACAATCTCTGTATCCCAGGGAACCAGAAAGTAATCCAGCGATAGGGATGGCGTGCTGATTGATTCCGTCCGATACGCGAACTTCATGCTTTCTTCCGCAGCTCACTTGGCGCCGATTTGCTTCTTTTCGTCCGTCAACAGACCGGGGTGCCCCGGACAGGCGCCGGTTCGCTCGTCGTTCCTACTTCCGGCACAGCCGACCGCTCCGGCAAAGACGCGGAAATGGATTCCCTTTCCACATATTGCGGCTTGCGGTTGATGTTCAGGTGCAGCCGTCCAAGGTACTCCCCCATGATGCCGAGTGCCAGGAGTTGCACGCCTCCCAGGATGAAAATGGAAACGATCGTCGCCGCAAAACCGGGGACGGCGATGGCTGAAAACAGCGCCTGTACAAGGTAATAAGCGCCGATGGCGAGACCGCTGACGGCGGCCGCGAATCCCACCGCGGACACCAGCTGTAATGGTAGCAACGAGAAATTTGTAAACAGGTTGAACGCCAGCACCAACAGCTTCGCCACGGAATATCCAGATCGTCCGATCGTCCGCGGATGGTGCCCAACCAGCACCTGCCCAATACGCTGTGTACTCCAAGCGAGAAGGCCGTCTATATATGTGTAATTCAAATTATACGAACGTATACTTCCTATTACCTCTCGACGGATAATCCTGAACGACGTTACGGCTTGCGACGACTTGAATACCAATCTGTAAAACGCCTGGACAAGAAAAGATCCCAGGTTGCGCGTCATCCCGTGCATTTTGGTCTCGTAGCACCCGTAAACCACGTCGAGTTGACCATCCTCGATGGCACTGATCAACTTCGGAATTTCACTTGGCGGATTTTGCAGATCGTCATCCATCGTAATGATGAACTGGCCACGGGCGTGGCGGAATCCGCACATCAGTGCATTGTGCTGCCCAAAGTTGCGCATCAGCCGGACAACCGTGATGTCCTTTTCATGAGTCTCGTGGATTTCCTTCAAGCGTTCCCAGGATTGATCAGAACTTCCGTCATCAACGAAAATTATTTCGAACGGACGTCCGCTGCTGCATAGAACAGTCCGCAATTTTTCAACAAGTTCATATAACGTTTCTGCAGAATTGAACACAGGTATTACAATAGAAATATACACAACCGCACTCATCTATAGATCACACATTTCTAACTTGGCCGACAAAATAGAATTGCATTTTTTATACTTATCCACAATCAAATAATTTTTCCAGGTTCCTATGGAGGATATTCTCCTTCTTCTCCTCGTTCAGGCCGTTTGTCAGTTCCATGAATCTGTTCAACGCGTCGAATGGAACATATTCCGGGAAGTCCGATCCGATCAATAAACGCTGATCCAATGTCGTGCATAAAAACCGAATATCGTCGTCGAGGGAACTGCCTGCATACCTCATAAGCGTGAACGACAGGTCGAGGATCAGGTGGTCATGCATGCGGACCATTTCGAACATGTCCAGCATCGCCGACCCGCCGGCATGAAGCAGGACGATCCTGGTTTCCCGGCATGAATTGGCGATAAAATCAACGACGTCCGAGGCATGCCGCGTGATCAAGTCCTTTTGCCGGAACAGCGTATCCAGCAGGACGACCAGGCCGTGGCGTCCGGCGGCATTGATTGCCGCTAGGCAACGGGCATCCAGGGGATCGTAGCCATTGAGGCGCGGATGCAGCTTCAATCCGGCGAACCCTTGGGACGCCAATTCCGCAAGCGCACGTTCGACATCCGCAGAACCGGTCATCGCCCCTGGATTGATCGACCCCACGGGAACGAACCGGCCCGGGTAATCCCGGGTGAATTGGAGAACACTGTCGTTGTCGACATAGTCGGCAATGGCGACAAGGCACGCCTTGGTGACGCCGGCACGATCCATTTCCCTTATCAGCCGTTCCATGCTGGCATCGTAACGATCGCCACCCAACCACAAGCCGTCACCGGTCGCGTGAACCAGCGAGTCGAAAAATTTCATCGGCGTTCATCCCTCTTCTCTTGGATACAGCCTTGGACTTTTTCGGTCTCGATGGAAATTTTCCTCAAGGCATTTTCCGCAAGCGCGACCGCGGTCAGAGGATCGTCCGCGTCGCAGATGACATGACCAATGCGGCAGGTCGCATCCACGAGGGGCTTCACTTCATCACCGGGCGCGACCTGAACATCCACGACACGCGTACCGGTGCATTCTCGCGCTGCATCCACGCCGCTGACCTTACGTACCACGCCCGGAGCCGCCTTTACGAACCGGACCGCCGCCCCCCTGAAATGCGTCGGCCTGATGTCGGGCGCCTTCCCCAACGCCAGCGAAATGGCGGCCCTGATCATGTCCACGCCTGTAGACGACGGGACCAGGTGGGAGGTGATAAACCCGCCGCCGAGCCGCGCACCGATCTCGATCACACGTGGACCATCCGCCCCCAACCGGATTTCGACGTGGCTGGGCGCCTCATCGATACCCAACGCCTGAACACCGCGAACAGCTATGTCAATTATGGACGCGACCTGCTCGGCCGGAAAACGCGATGGTTGGCTGTGGCCGACCTCCACGAAATACGGATGGCCCGTGGTCAGCTTGTCGGTCACCGCGACGACCGTCGTCTCGCCATTAAAGGTCACGGTTTCGACAGAGAACTCGGGCCCGTCGATGAACTCCT
>JAJFIG010000182.1 GCA_021775195.1 Rhodospirillales bacterium
CCTTAACTTTTTCCGCGACTTATGCTAGAAGGGAACGCGGGGGGCACCCTCGGGGGAGGCCGTTATGGCCCGCGTTTTCCTAGCTGTATCTCTGTTTGTATTTCTTGGCGGATGCGTCACCGACCATGTCGGGTCCGGGCCGATTACGATCTCGCCTAGGGTAAAGAGCGGGTTCGAGAAATTCAAAAGCTGGCCGGAGGCGGAGTATTTCGCCGTCAGCACCGACGGCATGGTCTACGGCGCCAGTATCTGCGGGGACGGGTCGGGCACCTGCCAGCACAGCGCGGGAATGGTTGCCCTCGAAGGCTGCGAAAGCAGAACCACCATTCCCTGCAAGATATTCGCCCGGGACCGCCACATCCTGTGGCGAGGGCCGGTTACCTACGGGTATGGAACGCCTTTCGCCGAACCCGAACCCACATACAAACTGCGCGACCAGCCGGACCGCGCCATCTGTATAGGGCTTCCCTACGGCAACCCGGATTACCTCGCCGAAGCATCCCGCCGTGGCCTCAAGACGGAAGAATGCGAGAAACTGGTGGGCAAACATCCCGCCGGTTCCGCTGTCTGCAGGGACCGCTACGAGGCTCCGTCCGAGGTCGTCTATTGCTGGCGATCGCCAAACGCCCGGCCCTACAAGACCGAGGGCTTCTGCTCCAAGGGAGACTGCGCCGTCACCAAGGCAGAATACGACCGGTTCCTGAAGGCGGCGATGGTAAATCGGCTGCCCACGTCGCGGGACGAACCGGCGCCCGCCGATGCCCGTCCCTTTGCGATCATCTGGGATGCGTACACAACGATGGCGGCCAGGACCATCGAACTTCACCTGGGAACGGGCCGGGGAACCTTCCGCGCCCCGTTCAGCGATACGGAGGTTGACTGCGACGGCAAATACACCGTTGTCGAGGGTAGAACCGGGACATGGTCGGTGTCCTGCCCGGACGGGCTGACGGCGGCAGGACTCTTCGAGAGTTTCGGCATCGGCAAGGGGGCGCGGGGCGTCGGGCTCGATTCGAGAGGCCGTAAGGTGAGATACACCATCGGGCCGCGATAGTAGCCGTGCAGACGGCACGCCGCGGCCTGACGGCGCAGAAGTGCAAAACGGTAATGAAACGGCCCCGGGAATGAATGGCCGAGAGCGCGGGCCGCCAATACTATGATCTAACGAACGTAGCGGGATAACTGAAAAAAATGCTTGGCGCCTATTTTATATTTATTGGGTCGTTGGCGTTGTTCGGGTTTCTTGGCAGCATGTCGGGCGGGCTCTTTTTGTCTCTCGTGGTAGGTGCCGCGGCATACCACATTGTCGGACGGGTGAAGGGATTTCCAGTAGGAGAACCCATAACGTTGACGAAAATTGGCGAAGCGATCGCTCGGGGAAAATTCTTAAAAATCCTTGACGTCCGTGACGAATGGTATGAACGGCGGGACTTACAGAATTTCATGAATTATACATATGGAACCATGGTTATAACGACCTGGGTTCTTCATATATATTTGGTTCCATTGTTACTAGCCGAAAAACTTGACCTTGGAATGACGGATTGGTGGATGGAATTCACTGATCCGGTATTGGGGTGGGTTGGCGGCCTGTCCACATCGGTCCGCAATTTTACCCGAGACCTGAATTACGTGGGACATCCGGAACGCATCCTGATTGTCCGGCACGTACACGGCGTCGTCTTCATGTCCATGGCGGTTGCTGTCATCTGTACATTGGTGAATTTTCGCCGGATCGTCCAAGCACCGTTGAATATGGCGAAGGCGGCTGCCCACGCATTTCCTTCCGCGAAACCATTAAATTTAAAGAAAAAAACGTATATTCGCGTAACAATTCAAATATTGCTTTCATGTATATTTATATGGTTTGGAATTTACACCATTTTTTTCCGTGAAGGTATAAGAAGACCCTATGTATCAGTAGAGGGGGAGCGGGTAAACTATAACACTATTTGGTTTGGCGGAACAGTTCATGTCGACAACTTGGCCCTATTGGATGTTGCTTGGCTCACCCCCTTGATTACTCACGGGTTATTCCTTGGAATGGTATTGGCCTGTATAGGGCTGATCGCTTTCGTATTCGAGCGCCGCAGGTTGCGCGTCGCCAAATGAGCGGACGACGGACCTTGGTATCGCTCGAGTCCGGGCCCCTCACCACGGCCGTTCGGCGTTGGTGGCCCAGGGGTCGTCGTCGAGGGGCCAGACGGGGCGGGCGAGTTTCTTGTAGGGGAAGTCCTTGAAGTCCCAGACCAGGGTGCCGGGGGCGGCGGTATAGATGATCTCGGCGGCCACCGGGGCGTAGTTGCCGTAAAAGTGCTGCATGGACTTGACCACCAGGATCTTCTTTTCCGTGATGTCGATGCCGAAGTCGGTGAAAAACGCCGGGTTGCTGTTCTGGCAGCGGGCGGTGTGGACGACGAAATCGATGCCGTCGGCGGTGATCGCCGCGGCGTCGCCCATGTAGCGCTTGGAGCCGCCGAGGGACTCGACGTAATGGTCGCGGAGCACGGTGTTGACGCGGACGCGGAGGTCCATGGGCTCGCCCGACGTCGGGCCGGTCTTGCCGCCGAGCCTGAGAGGGAACTCGGCGCCCTCGCCGGCGCCGCAGCAGATCGAGGCCGCCACCGGGTCCCAGATGCCGCCGACGGCGGCCATGCCGATGCCGCGGCGGAAGAGCCTGAGGGGGATCGCCGTCGAGTCGCCGGGGGCGCCGCCACCGGGGTTGTCGGACATGTCGGCGAGCACGATGGGGCTCCCCGGGGCGGTGAGGGCGCGGGTGATGGCGTCCTCCATCTCCAGGTAGCGGGGCGTGATCTCGTGGCGCAGGTCCCAGAACTCGCGGCCCAGGCGCTCTGCCAAGTCGCGGCCCACGTCGGGGCGGGCGTCGGTGACGACGACGATGCGCGCCCCCTCCTCGGCGACGTCGCCCCAGGGGAAACCGTGGCCGAGAGAGATGGAAAGCACGCCGTCGGTGGCCTCGAGCTCGGTCATGCGGTCGACGAAGCCCCGCATGGGCTCGCGGGTGGTGTGGAAGACGCCGACCATGCGGCAGTCGTGGACCGCCATGTGGGGTTTGATGCGCCCGTCGAGGGTCGCCTCGATGATGCGCCAGAGGTCTTGGGCGCGCTCGGCGAAGTCGGTGTGGGGGTATTCCTTGTAGATGACCAGGGCCGTCAGGTCCTCGGCGAATTGGCGCGAGATGTGGCAGTGGAGGTCGAACTCGGCACCGATGAGGACGTCGGGGCCGACAAGGCCGCGGATGCGGGAAACCAGGTCGCCCTCGCAGTCGTCGTAGCCGTGGGCGACCATGGCGCCGTGGAGGCTGAGCATGACCGCGTCGACGGGCAGGGCGGCCTCGAGGTCGGCGAGGATCTCGTCGCGGAAGTCCTCGTGGGTCCGGCGGACGACGAGGCCGGACGGAGTGGCGAAGGTGCAGAGGCTCTCCACCACGTCCCAGCCCCGGGCGCGGGCGGCCTCTGCCCAGATCACCAGGGGGACGCCGAACATGTTGATGGCCTCGGGATGGTTGCCGCCGCGGACCAGGTAGGTCTCTTCGAAAGCGCGGGTGTCGGTGGGCAGCGGCCCGCCGGTGTGGGTCTCGGTGCCGAGGCAGGCGGTGAAGATCTTCATCAGCCGCCGGTGGACAACTTATCGAGATCGGGAACCGGGCGGGCGGTGGCGGGGTCGCGGGCGAGGACCTGTTCGAGGCTGTGGGCGACCTCGAGGACGAAGCGGTCGGCGCCGTTGGGGCCGACCACCTGGATGCCGAAAGGCATGCCGTTGTGATCGACGCCGCAGGGAATGACGACGACGGGCGGCGTCGCCATGGTCAGGCCGTAGGTCATGGCCAGCCAGCGCATGTAGGTGGGCATGGCCTCGCCGTTGATCTCCTCGACGTAGAGCTGGTCGTGGGGGAAGGGGGTGACGGCGGCGGCCGGGCAGATGAGCACGTCGACGTCGTCGAAGAGGCCGAGGAAGCGGCGGTAGAGCTTGCTCTGCTCGACATGGGCCCAGGCGACGTCGGCGGCGCTGAAAGCGAGGCCGCGCTCGGTGTTGTCGATGACGTTGGTGCCCAAGAGGTCGCGGTGGTTCTCGAGGCGCTCCTTGTGGGCGGCGATGAAGTTGACGCCGCGCAGGATCTCGAAGACCTCGTGCACGGGGCCGAGGTCGGGGTCCTGGTCCAGGGCCTCGGCGAAGATGGAGCGGAAGGCGGCGGTGCGCTCGCGGAAGACGGCGCGGATGCCGTCGTCGACGGGGGCGCAACCCAGGTCCTCGGAAAAGACGACGCGCAGGCCGGCGAGGTCGAGGGTGACCAGGGGGTCGAGGAGGTCGGTGTCGAGGCCGCCGGCGAAGGGATCGCGCATGTCGACGTCGACCTGGCCGGCAAGGAGCAGCGCCGCGTCGGCGACGGTGCGCGCCATGGGTCCCTGCACCGACAGGGGCGAGAGGCCGACGGCGCGGGTCTCGTTGGGGACCGTGCCCGGCGAAGGCCGGAAGCCGACGACGCCGCAGAAGGTCGCCGGGGTGCGGAGGCTGCCGCCGAAATCGCCACCGGCGGCGACCGGCACCATGGCGGTGGCGACGGCGACGGCGGAGCCGCCCGACGAGCCGCCCGGGGTGAGCACCGGATCGAAGGGGTTGCCGGTGGCGCCGTAGACCCGGTTGGTGGTGTTGGCGCCGGCGCCGAACTCGGGCGTGTTGGTCTTGCCGACGACGATGGCGCCGGCGGCGCGCATGGTGGCAACCACCCGTTCGTCGGCGTCGGGGACGTTGTCCTTGTAGATCAGCGAGCCGTAAGTGGTGGGCAGGCCCTCGGTGGCGTTGAGATCCTTGACCCCCAGGGGCAGGCCGTGAAGGGGCCCGAGGACATCGCCGGCCATGACCTCGTCCTCGGCCGCCTCGGCCTCCTCGCGGGCGCGCTCGAAGCAGGTGGCGACGAAGGCGTTGATGGCGGGGTTCACGGTCTCGATGCGGGCGATGCAGGAATCGAGGAGCTCGACCGGCGACAGTTCCTTGGTGCCGATGAGGCGCCGGGCGTCGACGGCGGTCAGATCGCAGGCGTCCGTCATAGTGACAGGTTCTCCAATGTGGCGACCGGACGGGCGAGGTCGCGGTCGGTGGCGAACAGGCGTTCGAGGGCGGCGGCGGCGGCGAGCACGAAGGCGTCGCCGTGGCGGGGGCCGACGACCTGGAAGCCGAAAGGGGCGCCAGTATGGTCGAGGCCGCAGGGAAGCGCCACCACCGGGTGCCCGGTCAGGGTCAGGGCCGAGCGCACAAGGGAGGCGTCCATGTAGTTCGCCATGGGCTGCCCGTTCACCGTCTTCGGGGCGCCGGTGTCGATGTCGAAGGGCGGGATGGCGTTGCCGGGACAGATCAGAATATCGATGTCGGCGAAAAAGTCCTGAAAACCGCGGTAGAGGTCGCCGTGGCCGCGGTTGGCGCCGGCGACGTCGGCGGCGGTCATCTCCAGGCCGGCCTCGTAGTTGGTGACGATGTTGGCGGACAGCTTGTCCCGGTACTCGTCGTAGCGCTGCTTGTGGTTGGCGAGGAAATGGACGCAGCGCAGGACCCAGAAGACGTCGCGGGCGGCGGCGAAATCGGGGTCGCGGTCCTCGCAGGCGGCGAAGGCGGAACGGAACCGGGAAACCCGGTCGCGGAAGACGGTGCGGATGCCATCATCAACGGGGGCGCAGCCCAGATCCTCGGAGACGGCGACGCGCAGGCGGCCGAGGTCGACGTCCTCGAGGTCGGCGAAGGAGCGGCCCACGGCGGGAAAGGCCATGGGGTCGCGGCCATCGGGGACGGCCATGGCGGACAGGAACAGGGCCGTGTCGGCGACGGTGCGGGCCATGGGTCCCTGGACCTGGAAATTGGTGAAGGGCAGGGCGCGGCGCTCGAAGGGAACCAGCCCCGGGGTCGGGCGCAGCGCGGTAACGCCGCACCAGGTGGCCGGGGCGCGGAGGCTGCCGCCGGTGTCGGAGCCGTGGCACAGCGGCAGCATGCCGGCGGCCAGGGCCGCCG
>JAJFIG010000183.1 GCA_021775195.1 Rhodospirillales bacterium
CCGTGCGCGCCCTGGCCATGAAGGAACTGACGCCGACCAACGCCATGCGGGTGGTCGGCAAGGAACTGCTGGTCGGGGGGTTCAACGGCATCCTGTTTGCCGTGCTCACCGGTGTCGTAGCCTGGGTCTGGTTCGGCAGCCAGGCCCTCGGCCTCGTCATCGCCTCGGCCATGGTCGTCAACATGGTGGTGGCGGGGCTTGCCGGCACGACGATTCCGCTGATGCTGGAGCGCACCGGGATCGATCCCGCCGTTGCCTCCAGCGTCTTTCTGACCACGATCACCGATGTGGTTGGTTTTTTTGCTTTCCTTGGGCTTGCGGCGGTTTTCCTACTCTAGGTTCGAATCCTGACGTATCCCGATTGGGGCCAAATCACACCTTTACCTTTACGTAAAGGTAAAGTAATCTCAATCCATGGAAGAAACCTTCGGCATCGCGGAACTGGCGCGGGAATTCGACGTCACCACCCGCACCATCCGGTTCTACGAGGACAAGGGCCTGATCAGCCCCGCGCGCAAGGGCCAGCGGCGGATTTACCATCCCCGGGACCGCGTCCGCCTGAAGCTGATCATGCGCGGCAAGCGCCTGGGATTTTCCCTCGAGGAAATTCACGAGATGATCGACCTTTACGATGTCGATCCCTCGGAGGTCGCCCAACTGCGTCATTTCCTCCAGAAAATCCGCGAACGCAAGAATGCCCTATCTCAGCAGCAAATGGATATTGCCGCCATCCTCGAGGAATTGAAGACTCTGGAAACCCAGTGTTCCAAGCTCCTCAAGGAAAAATCCCCGTCATAATCCTGATTCCCGGCACTGTCGTTGCTTGTCGTTGCTGGCGACATGTCCGAAACCCGTTGATGTCGTCCTAGGGGCGCGAACCCTAGGAAATTACCGCGGCTTGGGGGTGTCGATTTTGGCGTATTCTATAAATTGACGTTTACGTTAACGTAAACTATAATCCAATAACATATCCAAGGTAATCGATGGTTGGCGCCGGCACTCACCGGCGTCAACCGGCGTACCCTTGTGGCCCGATAATTCGGTATGCCAAACTGCAGCGGAAGGCGGAAGCGATCATGATCCCCAATCAACCTCCGGCGCTCAATTTCAACCTGGGAGAGACGGCCGACATGCTGCGCGACAGCGTTGCCGGCTTCGCCACCGACGAAATCGCTCCCCGTGCCACCGACATCGATATCGCCAACGAATTCCCCGCCGACCTGTGGCGCAAGATGGGGGATCTGGGTGTCCTTGGCATTACCGTTGCCGAGGAGTACGGCGGCGCCGATATGGGGTACCTGGAGCACGTCGTCGCCATGGAGGAGATCAGCCGCGCCTCCGCCTCGGTGGGCTTGAGCTACGGCGCCCATTCCAATCTTTGCGTCAACCAGATTTTCCGCAACGGCAACGAAGAGCAGAAACAGCGCTATCTGCCCAAGCTGATCAGCGGCGAGCACGTCGGCGCCCTGGCCATGAGCGAGTCCGGCGCCGGTTCCGACGTGGTCGGCATGAAGCTCCGCGCCGACAGGTCCGGCAACGGATACGTCCTCAACGGCACCAAGATGTGGATCACCAACGGCCCCGAGGCCGAGACCCTGGTGGTCTACGCCAAGACAGCCCCCGATGCCGGCCCCCGGGGCATCACCGCATTCATCATCGAGCGCGGCTTTCCCGGTTTTTCCACCGCCCAGAAGCTGGACAAGCTCGGCATGCGGGGCTCCAACACCTGCGAGCTGGTATTCGAGGACTGCCAAGTGCCGGCGGAGAACGTCCTCGGCGGTGAGGGCAAGGGGGTCAACGTGCTCATGAGCGGCCTCGATTACGAGCGCGCCGTGCTTGCCGCCGGGCCCCTGGGCATCATGCAGGCCTGCATGGACGTGGTCGTGCCCTACGTCCACGAGCGCACACAGTTCGGCCAGCCCATCGGCAGCTTCCAGCTCATGCAGGGCAAGCTTGCCGACATGTACACCACCTTGAACGCCTGCAAGGCTTATGTGTACGCCGTGGCCCAGGCCTGCGACCGCGGTGAGACCACCCGCAAGGACGCCGCCGGAGCCATCCTCTACGCCGCCGAGAAAGCCACCTGGCTGGCCCTGGAGGCCATTCAATGCCTGGGCGGCAACGGCTACATCAACGAGTACCCCACCGGCCGCCTGCTGCGCGACGCCAAGCTTTACGAGATCGGTGCCGGCACCAGCGAGATCCGGCGCTGGCTCATCGGCCGGGAGCTCTTCGAGGAGACCGCGTGATGACCGACGATGCGACGATCCTGAAGCCCCCCGCCCTCGATCCGTCGACGGTCTCCGCGCGTATCGGAAACACCTATCCGGAACCCTTCGCCGCGGCCCCGGCGGGGCGTGAGAAGCGGGTCCTCGGCGACGCCCTCGGCCTGACAAATTTCGGCGTCAACCTGGTCCGGGTCCCGCCCGGCGTGATCTCGTCCCAGCGCCACTGGCACAGCCGCCAGGACGAATTCGTCTACATCGTCGAGGGGACCCTGGTCCTGATCACCGACGGCGGCGAGCAGACCCTGACGCCGGGCATGGTGGCGGGATTCCCGGCCGCTAAGCGCGACGGCCATCACCTGGTCAACCGCTCCGCTGCCGACGCCGTCTACCTGGAGGTCGGCGACCGGACCGAGGGCGACGAGGTCGATTATTCCGACATCGATATGCAGGTCCGCCTTATCGACGGCGAAGAGCGCTACGTGAAGAAGGACGGCACGCCTTATGGCCCTTGAAATGCGTGACCGCTGCGAAAAATGCGAAACCGGCCTTCCCTGGGGCGGCGACGCCTATATCTGCAGCTACGAATGCACCTTCTGCCATCGGTGCAGCGAAGGCATGATCTATACCTGCCCCAATTGCGGCGGCGAGCTGCTGCGTCGCCCGGTGCGCAAGGAAAAACCTGCAGGCTGAGGAGACCGTCACATGTCATCGGATCCCATCGTCATCGTCGGCGCCGCCCGCACCCCCATGGGCGGCTTTCAGGGCGACCTGAGCCCGGTCCCGGCCCCGCAACTAGGCGCCGTTGCCATCAAGGGAACCCTCGCACGCGCCGGCATCGCGCCCGGCGATGTCGACGAGGTGATCATGGGCTGCGTTCTTCCCGCCGGTCTCGGCCAGGCACCGGCGCGCCAGGCCGCCTTCGGTGCCGCCATACCCGTCGACAAGGGCTGCACCACCATCAACAAGATGTGCGGCTCGGGCATGAAGGCGGCCATGCTTGCCCACGACGCCATCCTCGCCGGCTCCAACCGCATTATGGTGGCCGGCGGCATGGAGAGCATGACCAACGCGCCTTACCTGCTCGAAAAGGCGCGCGCCGGGTTCCGCCTCGGCCATGGCAAGGTCAGCGACCACATGTTCCTGGACGGGCTCGAAGACGCCTATGACCGTGGCCGCCTCATGGGCACCTATGCCGAGGACACGGCGGAGGCCTACCAGTTCACCCGCGAGGCCCAGGACGACTTCGCAATCGCATCGCTGACCCGGGCCAAGGCGGCCATCGAGGACGGCACCTTCGATCCCGAAGTGGAACCGGTCATCGTCAAGGGCCGCAAGGGCGACACCACCATCGCCCGGGACGAACAGCCCCTGAAGGCCAACCTGGAGAAAATCCGCGCCCTCAGGCCCGCTTTTCGCGACGGCGGCACCGTGACCCCGGCCAACTCCAGTTCCATTTCCGACGGTGGCGCCGCGCTGGTCCTGATGCACCGCATGGAGGCAGAGAAACGAGGCCTCACACCGCTTGCGATCATCCATGGGCACGCCACCCATGCCCAGGAGCCGGCCTGGTTCACCACCGCCCCCATCGGCGCCGTCACCAAGGTCCTGGAGAAGGCAGGCTGGAACAAAGACGACGTCGACCTGTTCGAGATCAATGAGGCATTTGCCGTCGTCACCATGGCCGCCATGCGCGACCTCGACATCCCCCACGACAAGGTCAATGTCCACGGCGGCGCCTGCGCGTTGGGCCACCCCATCGGAGCCTCGGGCGCCCGAATTCTGGTCACGCTGCTTGCGGCGCTGGAGAAATACGGACAGACCAAGGGCATCGCGACGCTCTGCATCGGCGGCGGCGAGGCCACGGCGGTCGCCATCGAGCGGGTAAGCTGACGCGGTGGTTCGGTGAAGGGGGCGGACATGACGGCCGAGAGCATCACCATACCGGCGGGCAAGGGCATGGCCGCCCACCTGGACCAGGGGCGGTGTGTCAGGGTGATCAACACCCACGGCCAGCAGGTCGTCGATACCTGGGCCTTCAATCCGGCGGATATGAGTGAATGCATGTC
>JAJFIG010000184.1 GCA_021775195.1 Rhodospirillales bacterium
CCCTCCGGGTGACGCGGTGGGTCGCACCATAGCCAACGGTCTGGGGGCTGTCAACGGCACGCACCTGCTGGATTTTTCCTTGTAGGCGAACCACTTGCGCCATGGGATTGGGTTCCCCCGGAACCGGCGCCACGCCGTACAGCGCGACCCCCGGACGGGCCAAGTCATAGTGGTATTCCGAGCCCAGGAAGATGCCCGATGAATTAGCGAACGAAACCGCCCTTGGCGGCAGTCCCGAAAGCGCCGCCTTGAAGGCCTCCAGCTGCTCGCGGTTCTTCGCGTGGTCGGGTTCGTCGGCGCAGGCCAGGTGGCTGATCAGGTATGACACGTTGACATTCGCCAGGCGCTTCGGCTCGGCGTGCAAAACCGCCAGCTCGTCCGGTGGCAGGCCGAGGCGTAACATGCCCGTATCCACATGCAGGTCGGCGGGCCGCGCCGAAGAATTGGTTGCGCCATAGGCCTTCCACGCCTCGATCTCCCCCAGGTTCCCCAGTACCGGCACCAGCCTGTGTTCCGCGAACACCGGCTCGCTCCCCGCCATGAGCCCGTTAAGGACGTGGATTTCGGCCTCTTCGAGCAGACCCCTGAGGGCGATACCTTCCTCGATCTGGGCGACGAAAAACACATGACAACCGGCCGCCGCCAGTGCCGGCGCCACCCGGGCGGCGCCGAGGCCGTAGCCGTCTGCCTTGACCACGGCGGCACAGGCCCTGCCGTCCAGCCGGTCCCGCAGAAGCCGATAATTGGCGGCAATGGCATCCAGGTCGATGCTCAGGATGGCACCAAAATGGTCGGCGCTGGTCATGGGGCCTCTTAGCGATCCGGTTGGTGGTTCCGGTCCAGATTGGCGAAACGGGTGAAGGCGCCCTGGAACATCAACCGGATATCGCCGATGGGGCCGTGGCGCTGTTTGGCGGTGATGACCTCGGCGATGTTGCGTACCGCCTCGCAGCGCCGTTCCCACCGCTCCTGGCGGTCGTGGAAATGGTCGTCCTTTTCGTTGGCATGCGGGACCGGGCGGTCCCGCTCCAGGTAGTACTCTTCGCGGAAGATGAACATGACCACGTCGGAGTCCTGCTCGATGGATCCCGATTCCCTCAGGTCGGAGAGCTGCGGGCGCTTGTTGTCGCGCTGCTCGACGGCCCTGGACAGCTGCGACAGCGCCAGCACGGGGACGTCCAGTTCCTTGGCCAGGGTCTTCAGGCCGCGGGTGATCTCCGAGACCTCCTGTACCCGGCCGTCGTTGCGCGACGTCGACGAGGCATTGACCAGTTGCAGATAGTCGATGACGATCAGGCCCAGATTATGCTGGCGTTTCAGGCGCCGCGCCCGGGTGCGCAGGGCGCTCACCGTCAGCGCCGGGGTATCGTCGATGAACACCGGAATGCGGTGCAGTTCCTGGCTCGCCATGACCAGCCGGGTGAACTCCTCGTTGGAAAGCTCGCCCTTGCGCATGCGGTCCGATGAGATGTCGGTCTGTTCCGAGAGGATGCGGCTGGCCAGCTGTTCGGCTGACATTTCCAGGGAAAAGAACCCGACCACGGCGCCTTCGGCACCCTTGGTCTGATCGTGGGTATAGGCGGCGTTGTAGGCGATATTGGTGGCCAGCGCCGTTTTGCCCATGGACGGCCGCCCGGCGAGAATGATCAGGTCCGATCGGTGCAGGCCGCCGAGTATCTTGTCCAGGTCGGTCAGCCCCGTGGCGACGCCGGCCAGCCCGCCGTCCCGCTTGTGGGCCGCCTCGGCCATTTCGATGGCCTTGAGGACCGACTCCTTGAAGGGTTCGAACCCGCCCTCGTATTCACCTGTGGTCGCTAGGTCGTAGAGCCGCTGCTCGGCGGCTTCGATCTGCAACGGCGCGGTTTCGTCGACCTCGCCGCCATAGGCCCGGTTGACCACGTCCTCGCCCAGGTTGATGAGTTCCCGCTTCAAGTGCAGGTCATAGACCAGGCGCCCATATTCGCCGGCGTTGATCACCGTCACCGCCGACATCGCCAAATCGTTGAGATAAGCCGGTCCGCCGATCTCGGCCAGGGTCTCGTCCTGTTCGAAGTAGCGCTTGAGCGTTACCGTGTCGGCGATCTGGCCGCGCTCGATCAGGCGCGCGCAAGCCCCGAAGATGCGGCTGTGGGTGCCGAGGACGAAGTGCTCGGGGCGTAGGAACTCGCTCACCGTCTCGAAGGCCCGGTTGTTGATCAGGACGGCGCCGAGCAGCGCCTTTTCGGCTTCGATGTTGTGGGGGGGGGCACGAAATGCTGCCGCCCGCTGGTCGGTGTCGGCGAGCTCAACGGGGTTTGGGGCGGTCAGGGTCGTTGGCATGGCGCGATGCTATGGCAGGGTTAAATGGCGGTCCACCCATTAGTCGTGTGGATATCGAGGATAAAGTACCGAAGCTGTGAATAACAAAATTTGTAGATAACGCAATAACGGTTGGTGTTCGGTCACGCCGCCCGGTGGTGGTCGCTGGTTCCCGGGCTGACGCTGCGGTCCCAATCCGTAAGGTAATCCCGGGTCAGGGGCACGGTATCCCGGCGTTTCGACATCTGGATCTGGAAAACCACGTGGTCGAGATAGCGGAAGGCCGTCTCGCTGGCCCCCAGGTAGTACTCCCACATGCGGCAGAAGCGCTCGTCATAGAGGGCCATGACCTTTTCACGGTTGGCGAGGAAGCGCAGGCGCCAATGGCGGAGCGTCTCGGCATAATGCAGTCGCAGGACTTCGATGTCGGTAATGAACAGGCCGGCTTTCTCGATCGCCGGCACCACTTCGGAGAGTGCCGGGCTGTAGCCGCCGGGGAAGATGTATTTGCGAATCCACGGGCTGGTCACCTTTGGGCCGTCGAAACGCCCGATGGTATGCAGGAGGGCGACCCCGTCATCGGTGAGCAGGTCGCGCACCTTCTCGAAGTACCTGCGGTAATGGACAACGCCGACGTGCTCGAACATGCCTACCGAAACGATGCGCTCGAAAGCCCCGGTGGTTTCGCGGTAATCCTGGAGATGAAAGTGGACCCGTTTCGACAGGCCGGCCCTTGCGGCCCGCGCCCTCGACGCCTTCAACTGTTCCTCCGACAGGGTCACGCCGGTCACGCTGGCGCCGGTTTCCTCGGCCAGATGCATGGCAAGACCACCCCAGCCCGAGCCGATGTCGAGGACCCGGTGGTCGTGCTCCAGCAATAGTTTCGCCCCGATGTGTTTCTTCTTTTTCTCCTGCGCCGTTTCCAGATCTTCGTCGCCATTGGCGAAATAGGCGCACGAATACTGGCGGTCACGATCCAGGAACAGGTCGTAAAGCCGCCCCGACAGATCGTAATGATGGGCGACGTTGGAACGTGCCCTCTTTACCGGGTTGAACTGCTGCAGGTGCCGGAATGTTACATCCATGCGCTCCTTGAATCGCAGTACGGGCGGACATCCTGCCAATTCCACGTTCATGCAGAAAATGTCGAGCAGGTCGTAGATGGCGCCGTCTTCCATGGTCAGCGTGCCGTCCATGTAGGCTTCGCCGGCGTGCAGTTCGGGGTTGAAGAACAGCTTGTGGTGCAGGTTTCTGTCGTGCAGCCGCACGACCACGGTCGGGCCGGTTTTTCCCTTGAAAACGTGGGTCTTTCCGTTCGCATCGACGACGGTCAGGGTGCCCACGCGTATGACGCGATCCAGCAGTCTTGACAGCAACATCTCCCTGGCCCCAATTTGACCTTCTCGCCGCCCGTTACGCTGGGCGATCTGGGTTTTTTGGGAACGAGAATTCCTGCCTCTGCAATTTACCAAAAAAAATCGGATTCGGGTAGGGGACAAGGAAAAAAAGGTGCGGCAAGTCCCGGGAAATGCCGCACCGGGAATACGTTGGTATGCCGGAGTTTTTATCCGGTTTCCTTGTCCGTCTCGCCGGTCGCCTCCTCGCCGCTTTCGCCGGTCTCGCCCGCGGCCGCCTCGGCTGCCGGCTCCTCCGCCGCTTTTTCCTCGTCCGCCTCCGGCGACGCGACGCCCTCTTCCATCAATTCCTCCGGCGCCGGGGCTTCCGTTTCCTCCGTTGCCGCGGCCTCGGCTTTCACCTGTTCCCTGGGCTGGCGTTCCGCTTCCTCCTCCAGATGGGCGATCATTGCCCTGCCGGTTTTTGCCTGGACTTCGGCTTCTTCCGACGTTCGCGCGACGTTGACGTTGACCGCCACAGAGACTTCCGGGTGCAGATCGACACGTACGTCATAGAGGCCCAGTGCCTTGATCGGATTGGCGAGCTGCACCTGCTGGCGTTCGACGGTAAAGCCGGCCTCGGTGACTTCGCCGGCGACGTCGCGGGCGTTGACCGATCCATAGAGTTGGCCCGCCTCTCCCGCCTGACGCAGGAGGATAACCTTCAGGCCTTCAAATTTGGCGGCAACCTGCTCCGCCTCGCTTCGCTGTTCCAGGTTGACCGCTTCCAATTGCGTCCGCTGTTCTTCGAATTGGCGCCGATTTTCATCGGTTGCCCTGAGCGCCTTTTTCCGTGGCAACAGGTAGTTGCGCGCGTAACCGGGCTTGACGCTGACGACTTCGCCCATCTGTCCCAGGGACTCAATTCGTTCCAACAGGATGACTTCCATCACTCACTCTCCCCGCCCGGTTTCGGTCCGGCGAAACGCCAGCGCAATCCGAGCCATTGTTCGATCAATCCGATCCCCGAGACCACCAGGGTGGCCCAGCCGGAGAATAACAAAACCATATAGAACGCTACCAGCAATACCCCCGGTGTCGGCGCTCGCCTCACCAGAACATGAACCACTGCCAGCCCCAGGAAGAAAAACGGCACGGCCAGGATCAGCGCCAGGTTGCGCCCGATATACTCGGCCTCGCCCGGTCCGAACAGCGCCAGCGCGGCACTGATCACCAGCGGCGTCGACATCCACTCGGGCAAGGTGAGCCCGGGAAATGCCGAGGTCGGCCGCAGGTTCCGCTTCAGGCGCGCCAACAGGCCCTGCGCCACGACACCATTGACCGCTACGACGACGATCCAGACCATGACCACCAGGCCCGGGAACAAGGGCGCCAGCGCGTCGATGATCGCTTGCCGCGGGGCCGCGGCCAGGGACGGAAGCATGAGCGTGAAGACATGCTCCAGATAGGCCGAAACCATCGGCTGCAGGCCCGCATCGCCGCCCATATGGCTTGCCAGTGCCGCCATTAGAAAGAACGCCGCCCCCAGCACCGTTAGCCAGCACAGGATAGATCCTTCCGGATACCACGTGATGCCGCTTCCCGGCGCCGCCGGCCGCTGCAACAGGCCCTGGAAGACGATCAGCAGCACCGGCACGGCAAAAACCAGGCCATACAGCC
>JAJFIG010000185.1 GCA_021775195.1 Rhodospirillales bacterium
GCTGCCGGCCTTCGGCACCCAGGTTCTGATGAACGTGATCAACGAGATCGGGGCGTTGCCGACCCGCAACCACCGGGACATCCAGTTCGAGGGCGCCGGCAACATCAGTGCCGAGGCTATGGCGGAGAAGCGCGCCGGCGACGGCAAGTCCAACCTGATCACCAACGCCGCGTGTTTTGCCTGCACCATTGCCTGCGGGCGCATCTCGGCCATCGAGCGCACCCACTATACGGTTGCCGAGCGGCCTCAGTACCAGGCTGCCTCGGGCGGTCTCGAGTACGAGGCGGCGTGGGCGCTGGGGGCGGCGACGGGTGTTGACGATCTCGACGCCCTGACCTTCGCCAACTTCATCTGCAACGAGCAGGGCTTCGACCCGATCTCCTTCGGGGCCACCGTCGGCGCCGCCATGGAGCTCTACGAGATGGGCGCCATCACCGACAAGGATACCGGCGGCGTCGAGCTCAAGTTCGGCTCCGCCAAGGCCCTGACCGACCTGACCGAGCTCACCGGCAAGGGCGAGGGCTTCGGTGCCGAGATCGGCCTCGGCTCGAAGCTGTTGTGCGAGAAGTACGGCCATCCCGACCTTGCCATGCAGGTCAAGGGCCAGGAGTTCCCGGCCTATGATTCCCGGGGCATCCAAGGCATGGGCCTGACCTATGCCACCTCCAACCGGGGCGCCTGTCATCTGCGCAGCTATACGGTGGCCTCCGAGGTCCTCGGCATTCCCGAGAAGACCGACCCCCTGGCGACCGAGGGCAAGGCGGGCCTTGTGAAGGCCTTCCAGGACGCCACGGCGGTGGTCGACTCGGCGGGTCTTTGCATCTTTACAACCTTTGCCTGGTCGCTGGAGGACATCGCGCCGCAGATCGACGCGGCGTGCGAGGGCGAGTGGTCGGTGGAGACCCTTCTCGAGGTCGGCGAGCGGGTATGGAACCTGGAGCGCCAGTTCAATCTCCAGGCCGGGTTTACCGGCAAGGACGACACCTTGCCCAAGCGCCTGCTCAAGGACGCCGCCAAGACCGGCCCGGCCAAGGGATTGGTCAACGGCCTCGACAAAATGCTGCCCGAGTACTACGAGCTTCGCGGCTGGACGGCCGACGGCGTGCCCAGCAACGAGACCCTCCAGCGCCTGGCGGTCTAGGCCCGGGGGAAAGCTATCCGGCCCCGCGTCCTTGACCGGGCGCGGGGCCGTTCATCGATGGGGGAGCGGAACATGGATTACGTCATCATCGGTGCCGGCCCGGCCGGCGTCATTGCCGCCGAGACCGCTGCCAAAGCCGACCCCGGCGGAACCGTCACCCTCGTCGGCGGCGAACCCGAGCCGCCCTATTCGCGCATGGCCATTCCCTACCTGCTCACCGGCAAGATCGACGAGGCCGGCACCTATCTGCGCAAGGGCGCCGACCATTACACCGGTCTCGGCATCGAGTACCGCCAGGGCACCGTCGCCACGGTGGCTCCCGGTGATGGCCGCCTGACCCTCGATGATGGCACCGCGATGCCCTACGACCGCCTGCTGGTGGCCACCGGGGCCAGCGCCGTCAAGCCGCCCGTGCCCGGCCTCGACGGCGGCGGCATTCATCACTGCTGGACCCTGGCTGACGCCCGCGCCATCGCCGGACTGGCCGCCCCGGGATCCAACGTGGTCCTCATGGGGGCCGGGTTCATCGGCTGCATCATCATGGAATCCCTGGCCAGCCGCGGCGTCAACCTGACCGTGGTCGAGATGGAGGACCGCATGCTGCCGCGGATGATGAACGACGTCGGCGGCGCCATGATCAAGGGCTGGTGCGAGAACAAGGGCATCCGGGTCCTGACCTCGGCCCGGGTCACCGGGGTCGAGGACTGTTCCGAGGGTCCCGGCGACAAGTGGGTGGTGCTGGACGGCGGCGAGAAGCTCAACGCCCACCTGGTGGTGGTTGCCACCGGGGTGCGCTCCAACATGGGGTTCCTCGAGGGCAGCGGGGTCAAGACCGACACCGGCGTGATCGTCGACGATCATCTGGCAACCAACGTCGCCGGCATCTATGCCGCCGGCGACGCCGCCCAGGGCCCCGACTTCTCCACCGGCGGCTGGATGGTTCACGCGATCCAGCCGACGGCCGCCGAGCACGGGCGCATAGCCGGCCTCAACATGGCCGGGCGCGACGCCGTCTACAAGGGCAGCCTGATCATGAACGTGCTCGACACCGTCGGCCTGATCTCCGCCTCCTTCGGCAAGTGGGAGGGCATCGAGGGCGGCGACGCCGCCGAGGCCGTGGACACCGCCAACAACAGGTTCCTCCGCCTCGCCTTCGACGGCGATCACCTCATCGGTGCCCTGGCATTGGGCCTCACCCAGCACGTCGGCGTGCTCCGCGGCCTCATCCAGAGCCGCGTCGCCCTGGGACCCTGGAAACGGAAACTCATGGCCGATCCCCACAGGATCATGGAGGCCTACCTGGCCCGCACCCAGGCCTGAGCTCCCACAAGCGAAAAACCATGAAGGTCACGGTCAAACTCTACGCCCTGCTCGGCAAGTACCTGCCTCCCGGCGCCGCCAACAACGAGGCCGATGTCGAGGTCG
>JAJFIG010000186.1 GCA_021775195.1 Rhodospirillales bacterium
AAGCGGTGATCCGGGCGATGCTGTCGGTGGGGATGCGCCAGCCCTCGCGAACCCCGAGGTCGACCCGGAAGCGCATGCGGCCTTCCTCCGGCATCGGCGTGATCTCCTCCACCTGGCCGATGGGATAGCCCTCGTAGAGAACCTGGGTCCCGAACTTGATGCCGGTGACGTTGTCGAACACGGTGTAATAGGGATCGGTGGCCCCGGTTCGCCCGGTAAGCACGGCCAGCGCCACGATCAGGGCGGCGAGCATGGCAAGGACGAAGGTCCCGACGAGGACGTAATTGGTCTTGCTGGTCCTGATCACACCCGTCCTCCGTCCACATCCTCGCCGGTCAGCCTTCTCAGATATTCGTCGGGGTCGATTGTATCGGTTTCGGCGCGCCGGTTGAGTAGGTTCTGTATGCGTTCGCTGGGATGAGCACGGACCTCGTCCACGGTACCGGTGAACAGCACCTCCCCATTATCCAGCAGGGTCATGCGGTCGGCAATCTTGCAGGCGCTCTCGACCTCGTGGGTGACCACCACGATGGTCATGCCGAGGGCGCCACGAAGCCGCAGGATGAGGTCGTCCAGGGCCGACGCCACCACCGGGTCGAGGCCCGCCGAGGGCTCATCACAGAACAGGATTCTCGGATCCATGATAATGGCGCGGGCAAAGGCCGCGCGCTTGGTCATGCCCCCCGACAGCTCCGCCGGCATCAGGTTCTCGAAGCCCGCCAAATCCACCACCTCGAGCTTGAGGCGGGCCATGATCTCCATGGTCGTAGGGTCCAGGTCCGTGTGTTCGTGCAGCGGCAGCATGATGTTGTCGCCGACGGACATAGAGCTGAACAGCGCACCGCCCTGGAAAGCGACGCCGATCTTCTTGCGCAAATCGGACATCTGCCGGGCGTTCAGGGTGCTGGTGTCCTCGCCGAGCAGGCGGATGGTGCCGGACGTGCGTCGCTCGAGCCCCAGGATGTGGCGCAGAAGGGTGCTCTTGCCCGAACCGCTGCCGCCCATGATGACCATGATCTCGCCCTCGCGCACATCCAGGCTGACGCCCTTGAGGATCAGGCGCGAGCCGAAGTGGGCCACCAGGTCGCTGACTTCGACGACCTTGGCCGGTGCGGGGTATTCGACGGCCGCGCCCATGTCAGCGGGTCACCAGGAAAGCAAACGCCATGTCGGTGACGACGATGGCCGAGATCGACTGCACTACCGCCCGGGTGGTGACCCGGCCAACACCCTCGGCCCCGCCGCTGACCGAGGCCCCGTTGGCAACGCCGATCAGCGCGATCAGGACGGCGAAGATGGCGCTTTTGCTGAGACCGTGCATGACGTGGTCCGTATTCAGGATTTCGATCGTCTGGTCGATATAGGCGGCCATGCTGATGCCCAGGTCGACGCCGACGAAGACCCCGGCGGCGAATAGCGCCACCAGGTCGCTGAAGATGGTCAGCGCCGGGACCATGATTATCATCGCGAACAGCGCCGGCGCCACCAGGAAGCGGACCGGGTTCACCCCCATGGCGTCGAGGGCGTCGATCTCCTGGTTGATGGTCATGGTGCCGAGGCGCGCCGCCAGCGCCGAGCCCGACCGCCCGGCGATGATGATACCGGTGATCAGGGGCGCGAACTCGCGGGTCACCGACAGCGCGATGCCGATGACGACCCGGGATTCGGCGCCGAACAGTTTCAAGGTATGGATCCCCTGGATCGCCAGCATGACGCCGATGGTCGCCGCCATGGTGGCGATGATGGGAATCGCGCGGACACCGATTTCCATCATCTGCAGGATCACCGAGCCCAGGCGCACGGGCTGGCGCTGGCGCGGCCCGGCGACGAGCCAGTAGAGGCTGCCGCCGAGAAGCGCTCCGTAGACGCCGAATATCTCCACCGCCGCCACCGTGCGCCTGCCGACGCCTGCCGCCAGGCGCGTCAGCGGCCCGTGATCACCGGCGGTCATGGCCGGTCCCGTCACCGGTTGTCGGCAAAGGCATCATCCAGGGTCCCGTGGATGGTGAAGACTTTGTCCAGGTGAGCGAGCTGGAACACCCGGAGCGCCGATTCGCTGACCGCCACCAGGGCGAACCCCAGGTCCCGCTTGCGCGCCGTCTGCAGGGCCTCGACCAGCGAGGCAACGCCCGAACTATCGATGTAGTCGACCCCGGAGAGGTCGACCAGGACCGGGTGTTCCCCGGCGACGGCTTCCAGCAGGACCTTGCGTGCCTGGGGCGAGTTCTGCAGGTCGACATCGCCCGCGAAGGCGACGACGGTGGTTCCCGCCCGTTCCGTGACCTCATGTTTCATCATGGCATCCGTTTGACCATCCTCAGGAGATTGCCGCCGCCGGGGGGTGCCGAATACGCAACCTCGTCCATGACCTCGCGGATCAGGTGGGTGCCCAGCCCCCCCGGGCGCACGTCGTCCAGGTCCCTTGGCCGCACCCGCCCGGTGTCTATGGGCGGGGCGAAATCGCGGATACGAAAGATCAGCCGGCCGGGCTCGCAGCGGATTTCAAGAACGATCTCGCCCTGCGCCTCATCCCTGTAGGCATGGCGGATGACGTTCTGGCAGGCCTCGTCTACGGCCAGCACCAGGTCCCGGGCCGTCTGCGCGTCAC
Organism: Rhodospirillales bacterium; assembly: GCA_021775195.1. Taxonomy (GTDB): domain Bacteria; phylum Pseudomonadota; class Alphaproteobacteria; order Rhodospirillales; family 2-02-FULL-58-16; genus JAJFIG01. Next base: position 2,609 of record JAJFIG010000186.1, read on the forward strand.
AGGGGCAGCGCGACATCGCCTCCGCGACCGCGCCACGCACCTGTTTCAGCCGCCCGGCCTGCGCCGGAACGGTCAGCGCGAGCAGGACCTCGCCGCCGTCCTCAGAACTTGTTTCGTTTCCCACGGGCCGGTTTTCCGCTTCTCGTCCGTCATCGATGGCAAGGATCGTCAGATCATCGCGCAGGGTTGTGTCCCCGCGCGTGATTCGGTCGATGACCGCCGCCAGGCGGACCGGAATGGTCGCCGAACCGTGTTCCCGGATCAATGCCTTCAGACCCCCGACCTCCAGGGTATCGCCCCCATCAACGAAACCTTCGGTCACACCGTCAGTGAAAACGTACAGCGCGCCGCCGTCAAGGTTGAGCTCGTTCTCGGGCAGGGGCACTCCCGGAACCGGCGACGGCGAAATCCCCAGCGGCGGCGCCCCCGCCGGTACCGCCGTGAAGGTGTCGTCGCGTCCATGGAAAAGGGGCGGCTCGTGTCCGGCGTTGGCGAGCCGCACCGATCCCGTGGCAGGGTCGTAGACGCCGGCGACCATGGTCACGAACATCCCCCGGGTCGCGGTCTCGGCGATTTCGTCGTTGAGCACCGCCAGAAGCCGCCCCGGTTCCGGCACTGTCTTGCCCAGACAGCGGTAAAGGCTGGCGGTTTTGGCCATCAGCAGGGCGGCGTTCATGCCCTTGCCGGAGACGTCGCCGAGGTTGAAGCAGATGCGCCCGTCCGCGAGGGCGAAAAAATCATAGAAGTCGCCAGAGACCGTGCGCGCCGGAACATTGACGCCGTGGACCGGGAACGAGTCGTCGCCCGGTTCCGGCAGCAGGCTGCGCTGGATTTCCGCCGCCAGCTCCAGTTCCCGGCGCACCCGTTCCTGCTCGACCAGGGCCTCGGCCATGCGCGCGTTGAGGATCGCCAGAGCCGCCGAGGAAGCGAGGGTCTGCAGGACGTGCAGATCGTCATCGGTGAACAGGGCGTCCCCGCTGCGCTTGTTGATAAGCTCGATCGCGCCGATGCGCTGGTCCTGGACGCTCATCGGCGCGCACAAGATGGAGCGTGTCGTATAGCCGGTCTGGGCGTCGACGCCGGGGTTGAAGCCGGGGTCGTCGGTGGTGTCGTGAACCACCTCGCCGACGTTGTTCTGCACGCAGCGCCCGACGATGCCGGCGTCCGCCGCCAGGGTCATGCCGGTGATTTCGGTGGCGCCGCAGCAGGCATGGCAGCGCAGGGTTTCGCCCGCCTCGTCGAGGAGGAACAACGCCCCGCCGGCGGCGTCCAGGTGCCCGGTGATGCGGGCCACGGCCCGGGCCAGGGTCTTGTCGATGTCCAGGGAAGCGGCGAAGTCCCGGCCCATTGTGGCCAGTAGTTCCAGATGGTCGGTGATCCGTTCCTCGCCGTCGGCGAAGGAGTCCATCGCGTTGGATTGCCCGGTCATGGCGCCACTATGCCCCGTTTCCGCAACGCCGGTCACTCGGAAAGGCGGACCTTGACGTAGGAGCCGGGGGCATCCTCGATGGCCTTGAGCCCGCCCGTGCCCGGAACCCTGGCCGCCACCTGCTTCTTGGGCCCGCGCCGCCCGAGCCAGGCATCCCAGTCGGGCCACCACGAGCCTTCGTGCTGCTTGGCGCCCTTGAGCCAAGTGTCCGGACTCTTGGCGTTCCTGGCGTTGGTCCAGTGACAGTACTTGTTGGCCACCGGCGGGTTGACCACCCCGGCGATGTGCCCCGACGCCGCCAGCACGAACTTCACCGGTCCTGAATAAAGATGAGTTGCGGCATAGGTGGACTTCCACGGCGCGATATGGTCTTCGCGGGTCGAGATGATGTAGACCGGCACCGTGATCTTCCTCAGGTCGATGGGCACTCCGTCGAGGGTAACGCCGCCCGGTTCCACGACCTTGTTCTCCAGGTACATGTTGCGCAGGTAAAATCCGTGCATCATCGCCGGCATGCGGGTGGAATCCGAATTCCAGTAAAGCAGATCGAAGGGCAGCGGGTCGCGTCCCATGAGGTAGTTGTTGACGACGAAGGACCAGATCAGGTCGTTGTCCCGCATCATGTTGAAGACCGTCGCCATCTGGCTGCCTTCCAGGTAGCCGAGGCTGTTCATGTGGTCCTCCAACAGGTCGAGCTGCTCCTCGTCGATGAAGACCTCGAGCTCGCCGGCGTCCTCGAAGTCCACCATCGTGGTGAGGAAGGTGGCGGTGGCGATTCGCTCGTCCCCCTTGGCCGCCATGTAGGCCAGGGTGCAGGCCGTCAGGGTGCCGCCGATGCAATAGCCGACGATGTTGGTCTTAGCCTCGCCGGTGGCTTTCTCGATGGCGTCCAGCGCCGCCAGCGGCCCCTCCAGCATGTAGTCGTCGAAGGTCTTGTGGGCGTGGGTTTCATCCGGGTTGACCCAGGAGATGACAAACACGGTATGGCCCTGGTCCACCGCCCACTTGATGAACGAGTTTCTCGGTTGCAGGTCGAGGACATAGAACTTGTTGATCCACGGCGGCACGACCAGCAGCGGGCGCTGGCACACGGTGTCCGTGCCCGGCGCATACTGGACGAGCTGCATGAGGTCGTTCTGGTAGACCACCTTGCCCGGACTCGCCGCCACGTTCTCGCCCAGGACGAAGGCGTCGGCGTCGGTCATGGAGATTCGGAGCTGGCCCTTGCCCTTCTCCAGGTCGCCGAGCATGTTGTCCAGTCCCTTGACCAGGTTCTCGCCCTTCGAATCCAAGGTCTTGCGCAGGACCTTGGGATTGGTGGCGACGAAGTTGCTGGGTGCCAGGGCGTTGATGAACTGGCGGGTATAGAAGTCCACCTTGCGGGCTGTCCGGCGGTCCAGCCCCTCGACGTCGCGCACCGTCGACTGGATCCACTGCGACGTCAGCAGGTAGGACTGCTTGACGAAGTCGAACACCAGCCCCTCGTCCCAGGCCTCGTCCTTGAAGCGTCGGTCGCCCTTTTCCGGCACAACCACCGGCTCCGGCTCTTTGCCCATCATCCGCTCCGCCGTCGCCTGCCAGAGGCCGATGTAGTCCTGCCACAGCCGCGCCTGGGCCTCGGCCAGCTTCGCCGGGTCCGCCATCAGGCGGGTCGACATGTCGATGAAGGCCTTGCTGACAACTCCGGGATCGGGGATCGAGAACCCGTCCGAGTGAGCCTGGCGTTCGATGAAGGTATTGACGATCCGCTGGCTGCGCTCGGCGATGTCGGCCATGGCCTGAGCCCACTGGTCGGCTTCCGTGGCCTGGTCCGTGGTTTCCGGTCGCTCCGTCATTGTTGGGCCCCCCGTATCCGGACAAATTCCTTGCACCTATAGTTACTACAGGTTTGATAGTGGCGCCACGAGGATGAAGGAACCGGTTCATGACCAACGGCCGCCTGCTCGCCACCGGTATCATCGGCACGATCGTTGCCGCCATCTGCTGTTTCACGCCGGCGCTGGTCGTCCTGTTGGGGGCGGTGGGGCTGTCGGCGTGGCTGGGCTGGCTTGATTTCGTTCTTCTTCCGGCCCTAGCCGGGTTCGCCCTGCTGACGGGCTTCGCCCTGCATCAACGAAGGAGAGGGCGATCCGGTTAAATGGAACCGGTTTGCCGGATCGTGCTCCAGCGGCCGCCGCTCACGCCGGCGGGCCGATGACGTCGCGGTAGGCGTGCCAGGTGGCGTAGCCCAGCATCGGCAGCGCCAGGGCCAGCCCGATGAAGAACGTCGCCAGGCCGGCAAGACTGATTATCCCGATCATCGCCGCCCACCCCGCCATCACCTTCCAGTTGGCGCGCACGGCATGGAGGCTGACGACGATGGCCGTGATCACGTCGATGTCGCGATCCAGGAGCATGGGGATCGACACCGCCGTCATGGCAAAGATGGTGGCGGCGAACACCGCCCCCGCCGCCGAGCCAGTCATCAGGAAGACGAATCCCCGTTGCGAGAACAGGATGTCCTCGACGAAGCGGTCGAGAGGCGGCGGCGACTGGCTATAGAACATCGCGAAGATGATGATGGCGACGACGATCCAGGCGAAGGCGAACAGCATCAGAGCCAGGCCCATGGCGGCGATCTGGGTGGCATGTTTCCGGAACGCCTTGCCGATCAAGCCCAGGGTCACTTGTTCGCCGGCCTCGAGCCTGCGGCTGGCGTCGTAGAGACCGACCACCAGCAGCGGCGCCACCAGCATGAAGCCGCCGAAGAGCGGCAGGACCAGCCATCCCAGGCCGGCGTTGATGAGGCCGTACGTGAGGACGTAGCTGATGACCACGAAGGCACCGCCGTAGGTCAGGCTGATACCCGGGATGCGCCACATGTCGCGCCATCCCGCCGCCAGCCACTTGCCCGATCTGTCGACACTGACCGTCCGCACGGTAACCGGCAGGCGAATACCGGTTGTGGTTGTATGGCCGCCGTTGTCGATCGCTGTCATCGCACCCTCCCCTTACATACGGTATCTTAGGGCAGCCGGCGCCCGGGTCAAGGCGGTGGCCTCCTCATTGTCCTCCCGGCCGTTCCGGCGCCTCAACCGAGCGGAACCGGTACTGCAGCGCGATGGTCAGACCCTTCAAGGGCCTGAGCATGGCGATCGACCCGCCGATTACCAAGGGCGCCCACAGGACCGCGTGTACCCACAAGG
>JAJFIG010000187.1 GCA_021775195.1 Rhodospirillales bacterium
GTGCCGCAAGGGTCGACGCCATCGTCCAGAAGCTCGCGGAACAAGACCGACCCGTCATTATCGACGAAGCCGATTACCTAGTTTCCAATGGCAAGATGCTGGAGACGCTGCGCGACCTCCACGACCTGTCGGCGGTTCCCATCATCCTGATCGGCATGGCCGGTTTCCGGGGGAAGATCGTCCATCGGAAACAGTTCTCGGGCCGCATATCCCAGTGGGTCGAGTTCCTGCCCGCCGACACCGATGATGCCCGCACCCTTTGCGACAGCGTCTGCGAAGTCGCCGTCGAAGACGATCTCCTCAAGAAGCTCCACGGCGTCACCGGCGGCTCCATGCGCGGGTTGACGGTCGGGATTTCCAATATCGAAGGCTTCGCCAAGTCGCGCGGCGCCAAGAAGGTCACGGCGGCCGATTGGGGCAACCGCCCCTTCACCTTCGCCGACTCCGGCAACGGAAGGGGTTAGGTATGGCCCGCTGCCACGGCAGCCACTCGGTCAAGGTCAGCCACAACGCCCGCTACAAAATCTGGCAGTCCATGCGGGTGCAAAAGACCTTTACTGTCGCCGAGCTCATGGCAACGAGCGGCGCCAAGCTCGACAACACAAAGCTCTATGTGAAGGCTCTTCGCCGGACGGAGTTCCTGCGCGTGGTTCGGCCCCGGCAGAGCGGACGCAAAGGTGGCGACGCCGTTTACCGCCTGATCCGAAACACAGGCCCAAAGCCGCCCCGCGTCCGCGAAAACAAAACCGTCTACGATGCCAACACCGGCGCCGTCCACGAACGCGAAGACGATATGTTCGACATCGGGCGCAACCATTTCCCACATGCCACGATGAACGGACCTACCCAAAATCTCGGAGTCCTTAGAATGCAGAGGAGGGTATTGGCATGAACGCTTCGAAAATACCTCTGCCACCTGGGCATGGTTGTGGATGGTTGAACGGCTATAGCGGCGGGCGGGCATAACGCCCGCCCCGGCTGGCCCGCACGATTGGAGAATGGAATTATGGTACAGACGACTCCCGAACACAGTGACCTTGCCGCGCGCGTCGCAGCCTTGACGAAACGTTTGGAGGTGCTGGAAGCCAGGACGGCGATGAACTTCCCGGCAGCCATCCTCGGGTCCGGCCGCCTGCCGAAATGGCATGGCGACGTGGAGGTGCGGGCGTTCGTAGAAGACAATATTTTCGACTGCACTCTTGATCTGCTGCTGGCGCGTGCCCGAGAGCGTTTTGGTGCCGCGCGGGCGCCGAGCAGGTCATCCCTGGGGCGCTACCGAAAGCGTCTCCAGACAATCGCCCGCAGTTTTCTTTGACCCGCCGTGGTCTCCAGGATAAGGAGTAGATGATGGGTACGCCGATGCCACCGAAAAGGCCCGTTCGATGGTTGTTTGAATAGCCATTTAACCGGACAAGGGGATATTGCATTTATGCGCGAATATTTTTCCCTCAGCGATCTTTCGGGGCTACCGGGACTGCCGATCACGCGCCGGGGCGTCGCCGTCTTCGCCGCACGCGCCCACTGGCCATTTAGAAAAAGACAGGCTAGCGGCGGCGGCAGGGAGTATCATGTGAGTTGTCTGCCTGAATCGGCGCGCCTAGATTTAATGCGACGTGAAGCGGACAGGTATATTCAAACAAGACCTCCTAAAATCGAAGGTATTGACGACCTGGCCAACTTGGTTCTAGGCGAGAAGGCAAAGGCCCTGTCCTCTTTGCCGCCCCGATACCAGCGCCTCGCCCTTGCAAGGTACATCGTGGTGCAGTCCGCCAAGAAATTTTCGCAGTCCGCTTTCGTGCCCAAATGGCCAGGATGGAAGACCTTCTCTGAATTGTATAACGCCGGGAGTTTTCCGGTTGAGGCGTTCGCAAGCTCGGAAGTCAAGAAGGTTAGCGCCGCCACCCTCTACAACTGGTCAACGGCGCTCGATGCAGGTGGGGTTATAGCACTCGCGGGAAAACCTCGGTCGCAAAAAGGCAAATAACGAACGTCTCGTCTTGCCATCCATCTGGTGTCCGCTTCCAGTTGTATTTCGATACATCGCACGCAGATAGACCGGGCGTTGTTTCCTTTCCAAGTTACGGTGCCCAATTATTCTTTACCGATCCTTACAACGCTTTGTTTTCTCGACACGTTTTGCCAACTTGAAAATTTTTCCTAACTCGGAACCCCAGTTCCACCCTAGCGGAACACCCCCCTTCCTCTGTTGCCGCAGAAATCCTTCATTTATTGCAAATTGCCTGTCTCAGAATTAGGTCGCTAAGTTGCAAAAACCAACAAATTTAAGTGTCGCCCACCCCCACCGTCTATTCTCTCCCTCCCAACTCATTTTTGTCTTTTCCCACCAAGCACTTATACTGGGATGAATCCCCTTATTTCCCACCAAATCCCGGGTCCCTTAAGCACCAAGACTAAGTGTCCATTCACACGAAGCAGTGCGAATGGGCGTGCGGCGAGACCATAAATACAAGCGGAGCCAACATGTTGAGCCCCGGTCTGGAAATCTCGCGGCGCTAACGTGGTGACGCCCGATCAAGCTTGGCCTGGGCCTTCTTGACGATCTTGGCGCACCTTTTGGTTTTGCCCTGGACTTGAGCCTTTTTGGCCTTCTTGATCATTTTCTCGAGCACCTCAACAAGCCCGGCCCGGGGGTCCATACGATCTTTCTGAGCTTCAATATCCTTGATGTCGGCGGCACAATCGGCGAGGGCATCTGTCGAAGCAAGGCTGAATGCGAAGGCGGCCGCCATCGCAATAATCTTGATCTTACGCATGAGTTCCCCTGATTGAACTGCTCACGGAGAATTTCGAACCTAACAACCTACAGTTTTCTGTCAACCATCGGGTCGCAGGTTCGAGTCCTGCCTCCAGAGCCAATAAAAGCCCCTGAAACCGTTGACGGTTTCAGGGGTATTCCTTGCCCGCCACCGCTGGAGAACGGGTGCTACTGACGCCGGCCGGTGGCCGCCGGCGCCGACGCGACGGATGCCGGTTTCGCCGTTCGGCTCAAAAACGCTTTAACTGTGGATCGACGAATTCGAGGGTTGCCGCAAGCTGCTCGGCCGAGGGTTCGATGCCCAGGTAGGCCACGATCCTGTCGATGTGATCCTTCGGCTCCGCCAGCAAGGCCTTGTAATCCATTACCAGATGGTCGGTACCGGCCAGTCCCGTCTGCTTTTGATCCCAAAGGTACCGCTGAAGCCGATCGCACTCGTCTGCCGTCGCCTCCCACCAGCCCATGGCCACGAGCGAACGCACCGATTCCTCGACTGACCGGTCGATACTGATAATCTTGAGGTTGGGAAACGTCGCCAGCAGTTCCGGCACCATGGCACAGAGAAGCGGGTGTTTGACGCCGGCAACCTTGCCCTGGCGGGCGGCCTCCCGCCGGTGCCTGCGTATCCAGCGCGACAACCGTCCCACCAGGACCCTGTCGGACATCCGGCGTTCCGTGGACGGCTGAAGGTAGGCCTTCCAGCAGACCTTGCACAGGCTCAGGGCCTCGAAGGTGCCCGTGGGGCACTCGTCGACGCTGGTCTCGTGCATCACGCCCCCCATATGAACGCCAAGGCAATGCAGCATGCCGGCGACACAGCTTGAGCCGCTACGGTAGAGCCCGAGGACAACCACCGACGGAGCAGGATCCGGTGATGGGACCTTTCCTGCAAAAAGGTTTTCGAGAAAACTTCTCAAGAAATGGTGCCCGTTTACCAGTGGTTCAATTCCGCCCGCCGGCGCCGCGGCGCGCAACAAGCCCTTCCTGACCGTGTCCCCGGCAGACCTGATCGACCCGTTTCAATAGCGTCGGCATCCGATTGACGCCGTGCATGGTCAGAATATGCGACTTCGCCTTTGAAAGAGGCATGCCAGCGGAGGTGATATAGAGAGGCGTTTTGCTTTTCCCCCTGAAGATCCGGCACTCATCAGGGGTATCGGCGAACTCGCGCTTGGCGACCCCGATAACAGGCACGGCGGCGCCAACCCCTTCGAAAAGATGCCTGCCCAAACCGGGCTTCCCCTCACGGCCGAGGTCGACATAGCCGTCTATAACGATTGCTTCCAGATCGTCGGCTATTTCTTCCAGTAAACTCAGGATACAAGGCAGCTCCCGCTTATAGAATTGGCCCGATTCATAGGGAACCACGGGGTCTATTTTCTTGGTAACGGTTCGCGCAATTTCGTCGGTGAGCCAGTGCGGGTGCAGGATGCCCGCGGCGATGGCCGTGTCGTCGCAATAGGCGACATCGGTTGTTAATATCACGCCCGATACTTCATTTTTTTGCTGTGTTAATTCCGTAAATGCCAGACTCGGAGTGCAAACCTAGGAAAGCATCATCGTTTCAATTCTTATCATTTCCCGCCTCCGGTTTAGAACGACCTTTCCAGGCGTATCTTCAAAATAGACCCATATTTCCTCTTCGGGGATATAGCTTTCCTCCCGACCGTCACCCTCGCGATAACCGCAATCCATGGTTTGAACGATTTCCTCGAAAGGGATTTTCTCCGCAGAACTCAACAGGGAATCCCGGTCTACGACGCACTTCAGGCGGTCAAATTTTTCGAGCCGCAAAAGGGTCTTGTCGGCCCATTCCTTATAGAAATCGAAAAAACTTCCGATTCTGAAAATATCCGTTCCGCTTTCGCACCAGACCGTTCCCGGGCATGGGCCATTCAGTTCAATTGCGCTTTCTATGGCGCATCCATGGCTGCATATGTAAGCCAGTCCCGGCAGGTCCCAAATAGGATCATCGTCAGGATAATCATCCTCTATGGAATAAGTCGTTTCCGTTAACGGGAACGGGACAGAAAAATCTTCGTTCTGAACGGTTTCGCGGAAATCATAGATTCCGTAATTCGGCCCGGCGCCGCCAGCGCCAAACGATTGCAGGTAGGTTCGGTATTCCAAGGGAAGGTCGAGACCGGTCCGGCGCTCGAACTCGACAAGTTCCTTTTCGGGAACAACAGGCAGGACCTTGTAATCATGCCCAAATCTTTCGGTTCTGGATCCAAAAATCACACCGTGATCGTCCTGCGTGCCAAAGGTTTTGACCTCATCCTTCAGCTTGGCCCAGTAATTCAGATAGTCGTTCTCGTTCATTGCCAGGGTCCGTTTGTCAAAAAAATGGCTGGCCCTGAAGGCCTCCACCGATGCCCGCCAGTGGCGTAGCATTAGCCGAAAAATTGACCAGCGCGTGTCAAAGTGTCAATACGAGCGTATAGAATCCTTTCGGATGAGTGGCGGAAGGTGGAGATCGGCGACCCCCTATTGGGATGGGATGCCGCCCGGGTGGCCCGCCAGTTCCGGAGACACCGATATCGGGACCGACGCGTGAGTATTCGCAATCTGGAAAGGCTGTTCAGTCCGCGCTCGGTCGCCGTTATCGGCGCCTCCGACCGCGACGGCGCCGTCGGCGGCCTGGTCATGCGCAACCTGCTCGAGGGAGGGTTTTCCGGTCCCGTCATGCCGGTCAATCCCGACCGCCACGCGGTCTCCGGTGTATTGACCTATCCCGATGTGGATGACCTGCCCGAATCTCCGGACCTGGCGGTCGTCTGCACGCCGCCGGCAACCGTTCCCGGGCTCGTCGCCCGCCTCGGCGCCATCGGCACCCGCGCCGCCATCGTCCTCACCGCGGGACTGACGCGGGAGCAGGACGTCGAGGGCCGCACGCTTCAGGAGGCCATGCTGGAAGCAGCCAAAGGCGCCGGCCTTCGCATCCTCGGGCCCAATTGCCTGGGGCTGCTGGTCCCCAACATCGGATTGAACGCCAGCTTCGCCCATCTCTCGGCCCTGCCCGGCCGCATCGCCTTCATCTCCCAATCCGGCGCCCTGTGCACGGCGGTTCTCGATTGGGCCCGGGCCCACGACATCGGTTTTTCCCATTTCATATCCCTCGGCGATTGCGCCGACCTCGATTTCGGCGACGTCATCGATTACCTGGGCAGCGACCCCAAGACCCGCGCCATCCTGCTCTACATCGAATCCATCCACGAGCGGCGCAACTTCATGTCAGCCGCCCGCGCCGCGGCGCGCAACAAGCCCGTCCTGGTCATCAAGGCCGGGCGCGTCGCTGAAGGAGCCAAGGCGGCGGCCTCGCACACCGGGGCGCTGGCGGGCGCCGATGATGTCTACGATGCCGCCATCCGCCGCGC
>JAJFIG010000188.1 GCA_021775195.1 Rhodospirillales bacterium
GGCGCTACTCTTTACCGGGGGTCAAGCGCGAGACGGCATGGACGTGGAGAGTTGTCAGGGCTTGCTCCGCCGCCAGCCGGGCACGCGCATCGTTGAGCCACGGTGCCACCGCCTTGGCCGCCAACCCCGCGAGTGTCTCCGCTTCCTTGACCGCGGCCATCAGGTTGGCACCTTCCAGATAGGCCTCGGTCCGGGCGACGATACTGTCAACCGTATTGGCATCGCCGTTACCGACCCGCCTGATGGTCACCAGAGACATCAGCCGGTTGACCGTTCGCTCGACCCAGCCCTCGCCCTTGCGGGCGGCCGCCGAGCGTACTATTTCGCCGGCGACACTCGCGAACCGCCGGCGCAGAGACACCAGGGTCGGGATGCCGGTATCGGCATAAAGGTCCAGGGCCCTCACCGCTCCCGCCATCTCCGCGTTGTCTCCGAGGACCACGTTCAGGGCCTGCAGTTCTTTGCTATATGGCTGGCTCCGCCCCAGGGCTTCGCGCAGTTGACCGACGGCCAGTACCACCGCTTGAGCACCGGTGTCGGACGCACCGCTCTGGGGCTTGGTCTCTTCCAGCACCCCCAGCCGTTGTGAGATGTCGGCGACCGCGGCGGTAAGGGTCTCGTTGCCGCCGGCGCCCGTGGCCGCTCCCGCCTCCTCCAGCCGGTTGATTCTCTGCTTGAGGGAATTAAGGGATTCGCGATTTTCCTCCAGGCGCCCAAGTCCCGCCGACAGCTCTTCCAGGGATGCTTTCGCCGCCGATCCCTCGGCCAGGGGTATCGCCGCCTCGATCTCGCCTTTTACCGTATTCAACGCCGCTTCCAGAACCTCAAGGCGCTCCATCAGGACCCCAAGCTGCTCGCTGAAACGCGCCCGCTCTGCTTCCAGATCACGAACCACACTGCCCGCGGCCTCTCCCGCCTTGGCTTTCTCCTCCAGCGCCGTCACCCTGCCCGCCAGCCCGGTCATGCGCGGGTCCGCGAAGATATCCTCCTGGGCGATGGGCAGATAGGCCTCGGCATAGGGCCACCAGAACGGCATGGTCGCATAGCCTGCGCCGATCAGCACCGCCAGGGTCAGCGCCGTCCACAGGAAGGGCACGATGCCGCTCTTCGCTTCCGGCTCTTCGGCCGCCGCCGCGTCCGGGACCACAAAGGCGTCAGCGGAATCGACCGATGGTGATTCGGAATCCACTCCCGGTTCGCCGACTTCGGACAGTGGCGCTGCAACAGTCTCCTCGACGTCCGGCGGTATTTCCGTCACCTCGCCGTTATCGGCATCCGCCTTGTTTTTCTTGGTTTTCCGGCTGCTTTTTTTCCGACCCTCGGCCATGCTTTCATCCCCTTGTCCCGGTACCACGCCGCGTGGCGACCGGGTGTCGCATCCCCTACTCCAAGCGGCCCCACACTAACAGGGTTGCAACCGCCATTGGGAGACAAAAATCATCCCGTGTAGAACACCTTCTCATTGCCGGTCCGGCGGCTGAACGGAGACCCGCCGGCACCGTTTAGCGTTCGTCTCCCAGCATCGCCAGAAGGGCCTCCTGATCGGGACGGGCGGCGGTCCTGACCCGCCCCCAGGCCAAGGTCCCGGCCTTGGCCGCTACCGCCGGACTCAGGCAGAAGACGGTCATTGCGGCGCAAGCCCCGGACAAGTCCGCGGCCTCGGCCAGGTCGACGAATGTCGCCGCCGTTCTAGGCGAGAACAGCAGCACCCCGTCGACGTCACCCCGGTGCAGCGCCTTTTCCGTTTCCGCCGAAAACCCTACTGCCGTGTGCGCCTCGTAGAGGACCGCCCTGCGGTAGGCGAACCCGGCATCCTGCAGCATACCCTTGAGGTCTCCCGCCACCTTGGTGCCCGCCACGTGCAGTAGCGTCCCAGCGCCTGGGACGAGCCGCGAGCGCACCAGTTCGGCAAGGGCATCAACATCGCCCGCCGCACTTTCCACTACCGTGAAACCAGCCTCCGCCGCCGCTCGCGCCGAGGCATCACCGACAGCGTAGACCGGCATGTCCCGGTTCGCATCACGGCGGGCGAAGGCGCGCACCCCGTTGGCGCTAGTCACCAGCAATGTCTGCACGTCGTCGAGATCAAGAGCGGGTCCTTCTTCGTAGACCACCTCGAGCAGGGGCTCCAGGATCACCTCTATCCCTCGCTGGCGCAGAACTTTGGCCAGGGGTTCGGCGTCCTCGCGCGGTCGGGTAATCAGAAGGCGCATGGAATTATTCCCGCTATCCGGCGCCGCCGGGCCGCCGCTCATGACGTCAGGGAATCGAGGAACCCGGGACCGGCGCGGGCGCGCAGTTCCTCGCCCGCGTCACGGCCGATAGCAACCGCGTCCGCCGCCGCGCCATCGCGCCGCGTCGCGTGCAGTTCGCTGCCGTCGGGACGGGCGATCAGCCCGCGGAGCCCGAGGGCGCCATCGGCGCCGAATTCGGCCAGTGCCGCGATCGGTGTCCGGCAGGACCCGTCCAGGACCTCCAGAAAGGCCCGTTCCGCCGTCACCCGAACCATGGTCTCGGCATGGTTCAGGGGATCGAGATAGGCCAGTGTCCGCTTGTCGTCGCCCCGGCAGGTGATGCCGATGGCTCCCTGGCCCACCGCCGGAAGCAACTCCTCGGGCTCGATGACCGAGGTCGCCGCCGTCGCCATGTCCAGGCGTTTGAGCCCGGCCAGGGCCAGGAGCGTCGCGTCGACCTCGCCCTCGCCCAGTTTTCTGAGCCGCGTCTGCACGTTACCCCTGATCAGGGTCATCTTGAGGTCCGGCCGCCGATGCAGGATCTGCGCCTGGCGCCTGAGCGAGGCCGTGCCGACGACGCCACCGGGCGCCAGGTCCGACAGAGTCCCCGCCTTGTTGGAAATGAATACGTCGCGGGGGTCCTCACGCTCGAGCATGCAAGGCAGCACGATGCCGTCGGGCAGCCACGTCGGCACGTCCTTCATGGAATGGACGGCGATGTCGATGCGCCCCGACAGCATCGCCTCATCGATCTCCTTGGTGAACAGTCCCTTGCCGCCGACGTCGGCCAACGCCTGGTCCAGCACCTTGTCGCCCGTCGTTTTGATGACCACGACCTCGACGGCGTCAGGTGCGGCGAGGTCGCCGTGCGCCGTCATTAGAAAATCCCGGACCGTATGGGTCTGGGCCAGGGCGAGGGGGCTGCCGCGGGTGCCGATGCGTAGAACTGATGAAGGTGCCATGAGAAATCCGTAATCCGGGGTTGGGTGCCTGCATAATAGGATGGTACTGGACGGCGATCAGAGTAAAGTCCGGTTCCGGTGCGAAAACAAAGGCTTTTTCCATGATCGTCCTCGGTATCGAGACCAGTTGCGACGAGACCGCCGCCGCCGTGGTCACCGCCGGCCGCGAGATTCTCGCCGACGAGGTGCTCTCCCAGCTCGAGGCCCACCGGCCCTACGGCGGCGTCGTCCCCGAGATCGCGGCCCGTTCCCACTTGGAGAACGTCGACGGCCTGGTCGCCCGGGCCATGGACGATGCCGGCCTTGAATTCACCGACCTCGACGCCGTCGCCGCCACCGGCGGGCCGGGCCTCATCGGCGGCGTCATGGTCGGGGTCACCTGCGCCAAGGCCATCGCCCTGGTGCATGGCCTGCCCTTTGTCGCCGTCAACCATCTCGAGGGCCATGCCCTCACCGTGCGTCTTACCGACGGGCTCGACTTTCCCTATCTGCTGCTCCTGGTTTCCGGCGGCCACTGCCAGTTGCTCATCGCCGAGGATATCGGGCAGTACCAGCGCCTCGGTACCACCATCGACGACGCCCTGGGCGAGGCCTACGACAAGGTCGCCAAGATGCTGGGCCTCGGCTTTCCCGGCGGCCCCGAAGTCGAGCGCCTGGCCGAGAACGGCAACCCCGGGCGCTTTTCCCTGCCCCGCCCCCTCAAGGGGCGTCCGGGGTGCGATTTCTCCTTTTCCGGCCTCAAGACCGCCGTTCGCCACGCCGTCGACGCCCTGCCTCCCGGCCCCCTGACCGCCACCGACATTGCCGACATGTGCGCTGCCTTCCAGGCCGCCGCCGGCGATGTCCTGGTCGACCGCTGTTCCCATGCGCTGGAGGTCTTCGAGGACCGTTGCGGACGGCCCGGCCCCCTGGTGGTCGCCGGCGGCGTCGCCGCCAACCGGGCCCTGCGTGCCCGCCTCACCGAACTGACCGGGGATCGCGGCACCCGTCTGGTGGCACCGCCCCAGCATCTGTGCACCGACAACGCCGTGATGATCGCCTGGGCCGGGGCCGAGCGCCTGCGCCGGGGCCTCACCGATCCCCTCGACTTCGCCCCCCGTCCGCGCTGGCCCCTCGACCCCGACGCGCCCCTCGCCGCCGGCGCCGGTATCAAGGCTTAAACCGCTAGCGCAATCGTGATTCCACCTTGTCCCGCCAAGCTGTTAGGCTCGTCCCCAACTCGCGGGAGACCTGCCATGCAACGATTGTTCCTCGCCCTGATTGTACTGGCTTTGACCGGATCGCCAGTATTTGCCGACCCCCTTTCCGACGGCCGCCTGCCATCAGGCTTCCTCGAGCAGTTGATCCGCGACCTCGAAAGCGGCGACGGCAACCAGGACCACGTGGTCGGCGAACACTTCTGCGCCCGGCCTGAATAACCGCGACTCCCGCCCCGTCCCCCTTGCCCTCGACGCCCGGCCACGGGCATAAAGGTTGGCGGAGGGGCCATGGACAGGATCGGCATCATCGGCGCGGGAGCCTGGGGAACGGCGCTGGCCATGGCGGTAGGCCGGGCCGGCCGTGACGTGGTGATCCAGGCCCATGAGCCCGAGGTTGCCGAGGCAATCAACGACACTCACGAAAACTCCCTCTACCTTCCGGGCATTCCTCTCGATCCGCAAATCCGTGCCACCACCGACGTCGCCGAGGCCGTCCGCGCCGAGGCCGTATTGATGGTCGCCCCGGCCCAGCATCTTCGTGCCGTCTGTGCCGCCGCCACCTGGCCCTCCGGGGTGCCGGTGGTGATCTGCGCCAAGGGCATCGAACAGGGCACCGCCGCCCTGATGAGCGAGATTGTCGCCGAGGTTCTTCCCCAGGCTCCGGCGGCGGTTCTTTCCGGTCCCACCTTCGCCGCCGAGGTCGCCCGCGAGCTGCCCACCGCGGTCACCCTAGCCTGCACCGACGAAGTACAAGGCGATGCGTTGGCTGCCGCCCTGGCGACGCCGTTCTTTCGCATCTACCGCTCCGCCGATCTCGTCGGCGCCCAGGTCGGCGGCGCCGTCAAGAACGTCCTCGCCATCGCCTGCGGCATCGTCGAGGGCCGCGGATTTGGCGACAACGCCCGCGCCGCCCTCATCACCCGGGGCCTGGCCGAGATCGTCCGTCTCGGACTCGCCAAGGGCGGCCAGGCCGAGACCTTGATGGGGCTGTCGGGCATCGGCGACATCACGCTCACCTGCAACGCCATGCAGTCGCGCAATTTCTCCCTCGGCGTCGAGCTCGGCCGTGGTAGCGCCCTCGCCGGGATCATGGCCGCCCGTGCCTCGGTGGCGGAAGGGGTCTTCACAGCCTCCTCGGTGACCGAGCTTGCCGGCAACCTTGGTGTCGACATGCCCATCTGCGCCGCCGTCGACGCCATCCTCAACCACGGCGCCGACATCGACACCACCATCGCCGGGCTGCTCGCCCGCCCGCCCCGCGCGGAACGAGCCACCGGGACGGTTTAGGGGCCTGGATCACCGGCCGCCCTTGCGCTAGGCTCGCCCGCCACAAGGGAACAGAGGAAGTTTCATGATTTTCGTCATCACCTGCGTCGACAAGCCCGGCGCCGCCGAGCTGCGCCAGCAGAACCGTCCCGACCACCTGGACTATCTGCGCGGCGCCGACGCCGCTGGCGCCCTTCACACCGCCGGCCCGACCATCACCGACGACGGCTCCGCCGTCACCGGCAGCGTCATCATGGTCGACGTCGCCGACCGCCAGACCGCCGAGGACTTCGCCGCCAACGATCCCTACGCCAAGGCCGGGGTTTTCGAGAGCGTCACCGTCACGGCGTGGAAAAAAGTCTTTCCGGAGGACTGAACATGGCCTACTGGCTGGTCAAATCCGAACCCGGCGCCTGGTCCTGGGACGACCACGTCAAGGCCGGCGTCGCCGAATGGGACGGAATCCGCAACCATCAGGCGGCCAACAACATGAAGGCCATGAAGGTGGGGGACCGTGCCTTTTTTTATCATTCGGTCAACGAGAAGCGCATCATGGGGGTGGTCGAGGTGGTCAAGGAGTACTACCCCGACCACACCGATGCCTCGGGCCGCTTCGGCATGGTCGACTTCAAGGCCGTGATGCCCGTTGCTACCCCGGTGACCCTGAAGCAGATCAAGGAGGATGGCCGTCTCGACCACCTTGCCTTGATCCGCCAGTCGCGGCTGTCCGTGATGCCCGTCGACGACGACGCCTGGGACATGCTCTGCGGCCTTGCCGGCGTCTCGGCCTAGCCGGGAGGTTCGGCCATGGGTTGGTTTTCCGAAAAGGTGCGCGGCCACGCCCTGGCCTCCGGGGCGAAGGAGGTGGAGAAGTTCGTGCGCAATCTCGAGACCACCGGCGACAGGGACCTGGGCGTCATCCTTGCCGTCGCCACCGCCATCCGCATCAACATGGAAACGTACGGCGTCCTCCCCAGGCGCGTCTTCACCGATGGCGAGATGCCGTCCACCGAAGCCCTCGGCCTCTATCAGATGCACATCAACAAGGTCGCGCGCCAGTTCCGCCGGCAGCGCAAGCTGGCCGACTCGGCCGGGGCCATGGTCTGGTCCTATTCGTTGCGCTGCCTTAACGTTCCCGAGTTCCGCCCCTTCGGTCGGCGCATGTGGGGCGAACTGCTGCGGGGCTATCCCCATGTCGAGGAGGTCCTTGCAGAGGGCGAGGCCCAGCGCGGCGAACCCTTTTCCAAGCGCGTGTGGAAGGAGTGGCGAATGATCCCCGTCGGCCTCGAGCCCGAAACGCCTGAGGACACGGGTTGACCCGGTGGCGATGGGCAAACCGATTCCCCTCTGCCCCCTCGACGCCGTGCCCGACGGCGGTTCCAACGGCTTCGCCGTCGATGTCGACGGGACACGCCAGGGATTCATGGTCATCCGCCGGGGAAACGCCCTCCATGTCTACGCCAACCGCTGCCCCCATGTCGGCTTGCCTTTGGATTTCACCCCCGGGCAGTTCCTCGACCCCGAGCGGACCCACATCCAGTGCGCCAACCACGGCGCCCTGTTCCGCATCGAGGACGGGTTCTGTGTCTCGGGTCCATGCGCCGGTGCCGGCCTTAAACCCTTCCAAACCAAGGTCATAAAGGGAACGATTTACATAACGGATTAAAGCCGCTATCGGACCCTGCGAAAAATTGTCGTTTCGCCACCGCGAATTTTCGCAACAGCACTTGTTTCCTGGGCTTTTTTTGCCATAATTCGGATTGTTTTGCAGTGCACCAAATAGGTTTTTCGAATTTCAGGCGTCCCGTCGAAATTCCTGCGCGACGCGATGCATCCTGGGAGGAGCAAACACGTCATGAGTGAAAACGAAATTTTTCCGGTCCGCGACGACTTTGCCAAGACGGCCTGGGCCGACAAAGACAAGTATCTCGAGATGTACAAGCGCTCGGTCGCCGACCCGGAAGGGTTCTGGAGCGACGAGGGCAAGCGCATCGACTGGATCAAGCCCTACACCCAGGTCAAGGACGTCGACTTTGGCGGCGACGTGAGCATCAAATGGTTCCACGATGGTACCCTGAATGCCTCCGCCAACTGCCTCGACCGGCATCTGGCGACCCGCGGTGACCAGACGGCGCTGATCTGGGAGGGCGATAACCCGGACGACAGCAAGGCCATCTCCTACAAGGAGCTGCATGCAAAGGTCTGCAAGTTCGCCAACGCCCTCAAGTCCATCGGCGCCAAGCGCGGCGACCGGATCACCGTCTACCTTCCGATGATCCCCGAGTTACCCATCGCCATGCTTGCCTGCGCCCGCATCGGCGCCATCCATTCGGTGGTCTTCGGCGGCTTTTCGCCGGATTCCCTGGCCGGACGGATCCAGGACTGCGATTCCAACATCATCATCACCTCCGACGAAGGCGTCCGCGGCGGCAAGCCGATCCCCCTCAAGGCCAACACCGACGCCTCCCTTGAGAACTGCCCGACCATCGACAAGTGTGTCGTGGTCAAGCGCACCGGCGGCAACATCAATTGGTTCGAGGGCCGCGACGTCTGGTACCACGAGATCACCGACGCCGCCTCCGCCGAGTGCGAACCCGAGGAGATGGACGCCGAGGACCCGCTGTTCATCCTCTATACGTCGGGCTCCACCGGCAAGCCCAAGGGTGTCGTCCACTCCACCGGCGGCTTCATGGTCTACGCCTCCATGACCCATCAGTACGTGTTCGACTACAAGGACGGACAGATCTACTGGTGCACCGCCGACATCGGCTGGGTCACGGGGCACAGCTACATCGTTTACGGACCCCTGGCCAACGGCGCCATATCGGTGATGTTCGAGGGTGTTCCCAACTATCCCGACGCATCGCGCTTCTGGCAGATCTGCGACAAGCACAGCGTCGAGATTTTCTACACCGCGCCCACCGCTATCCGTGCCCTGATGCGCGAAGGCGACGAGCCGGTGAAGAAGACCAGCCGCAAGACGATCCGCCTGCTTGGCACCGTCGGCGAGCCCATCAACCCGGAGGCCTGGATGTGGTATCACCGGGTTGTCGGCGATGAGCGCTGCCCCATCGTCGATACCTGGTGGCAGACCGAGACCGGCGGCATCATGATCACGCCGTTGCCCGGCGCTACGGCACTGAAACCCGGCTCCGCCACCCTCCCCTTCTTCGGCATCCAGCCCCTGCTTATCGATGCCGAAGGCAAGGATATCGAGGGCGCCGGCTCCGGCAACCTCTGCATCACCGACGCCTGGCCCGGCATCATGCGTACCCTGTTCCGCGACCATGAGCGCTTCATCCAGACCTATTTCTCGACCTATCCCGGCCGGTACTTCACCGGTGACGGCTGCCGCCGGGACGAGGACGGGTACTACTGGATCACCGGGCGCGTCGACGACGTCATCAATGTCTCCGGCCACCGCATGGGGACGGCCGAGGTCGAGAGCGCCCTCGTCGCCCATCATGACGTCGCCGAGGCCGCCGTTGTCGGCTACCCCCACGAAATCAAGGGCCAGGGTATCTATGCCTACGTCACCCTCAACGCCGGCGTCGAGGCCACCGAGGATCTCCGTCTGGAACTGAAAAAGTGGGTACGCAAAGAAATCGGCCCCATTGCCTCACCCGACCTGATCCAGTGGGCACCGGGACTGCCCAAGACCCGCTCGGGCAAGATCATGCGCCGTATCCTGCGCAAGGTCGCCGAGAACGATTACGGTACCCTGGGCGACACCTCGACCCTCGCCGATCCCACCGTGGTTGAGGAGCTCATCGACAACCGCCAAAATCTCTGAACCAGCGGTTCAAATGATCGGAAAAAGGCGGGGCCATCGCGGCCTCGCCTTTTTCTCGCCCTGTCACGGGCCACTGTTTTATCCCGCCCGCTCCCCGGCGCACCAGGATTCCCGACCACCGCCACCGTAGGGGCGCCCCAGGTGGGCGGCAATCAGGATCGCCGTCAGGTCCTCGCCCGCCTCCGTCTCGACCCGGGCAACCACCCGGCCGGCATATTTGCCATACTGAATTTCGCGCAGGGTGACCTCCCCACCACCGATCCGTTCCTCGACGAAGTCCCGGGCGCTGGCCGCCAGGTCCCGCTCACGGGCACAGCGGCCTCTCAGCTCGGGCGCGTCGACACCCTCCAGGCGCACCCGGGTCTCCACCTCCTGGCCCAGCCATATTCGCGCCCGCACCACCAGGGTGTCACCGTCGAAAACCCGGAGCACCCGCGCCCTGATGGGACCAGTGATGGGATCGGGACCACCCACCAGGGACACCGCCGGCATTACCAGCAGAACCGAGAGGACGAGACTCGGAATCAGGACCCGTGTTGTCAAACCCATGGACCAGCCACCCAGCGGATAAAGCGGACGGCCCGTTCCCCGGTCACACGCCTCCCGCGGATCCAATCGTCGCGTTACCAGGGCACCCGGCCATCCTCGAAAGGATACCATGGATGTCCTCGAGATCGAGAACAAAAAATGAACATTTACTAAAAATGGAATAGAGACGCCGCCGGGCAACGTCCTAGAAATCGATGCAGCGGCCGTTGCGCTCCCAGTCACCGAAACGGGTCGGCTCGGCGCCCTTGGGACCGCCGATTTCCACCGGTGTGTCGCCTACCGGTTTCGTCTTCTTGTTCTTGGCGGTGTCCGCCTTGTCGTTGCCGTCCGCCGCCATTGGTTCCGGATCAGGGCTACCGTCGACCTCTGGTTTATCGCTCATGGTTCCAACACCTTCATCGAGCCGTCGTCGTCCAGATTAGAATAGCCACCCCGCCCAACCACCGCCACCATTACCCCGGCCGTCAGCATCAGCCCCGCCAACCACCAGCTCTGCCAGGCACCATAGCTGACCGCGGCAACGGCGAGCCCCCCGGTGAACAGCGCCAGGCTTGCCGCCCGGTCCACCCGGTCCGACAAGGCGTCCACGGCGCGCACCAGGGCCAGCAGCGCCGCCACCAGTAAGAGCGCCCCCACCAGGCCCAGTTCCAGCCACACCTGGAGGATGCCGTTGTGAGGATGGAGCGGGATCGGCTCCACCGTCACCGACCACGGCTTGCCCGGTGTGCCGACGGCGAATTTGTGCTCGACCCGGGCCTTTTTGTCATAGAAGGCGCGTGACGTGTCGAATCCGTGCCCAAGGAAGGGCCGCTCCTTGATATGGGCCGCCGTCGTCCGCCAAATGTGAAGGCGGTGCAGCGCCGAATTGGGCAGCACCGAGAATTCCTCGCCCACCGTCGCCGGGTCCGGCAACAACGCCGCCGTCCACGGCGCCGTCAGCACGCCGGCGGCGACAGCTACCGCAAGCATCACCGGCACCGCCCGACGCCACGCCAGGCCCCCCAGGAACACCACTCCCCCAGCCGCCACCGCCAGGATCGGCGCCGCGGCGCTGGCAAACGCCAGGATGATCGCACCGGCAAGCCCGCCGGCGATCGCAATGGCGGCGGAATAACGTCGCCGCAACGCCAAACCCAGGGGCCACAGATAAAGGGCCGCCACCGATGCCCCGGGATTGAGCAGCAGGGTGAAATCACTTGGAACCCCCGTCGTCTTTCCTACAAGCCCGAAAAGAAACCGCGTCACAGCCCCCTGGCCCGCCAACTCCACCGCCAGGAAGGTGAACCCTACTGCCCCGCC